>CAZEKX010000078.1:0-8538 GCA_964512955.1 uncultured Bacteroidaceae bacterium | reverse complement strand
CATTCGAAGGATTTGTAACTCAGGTGCGACAAGAGCCAACCACAACAAGTAATGTTGTAACATACGAAGTTGTGATTTCGGCAGCAAACCCGCACCTGAAACTAAAACCGGGATTAACAGCCAATGTTACCATTTACACATTGGAAGAGAGAGATGTTAAAGCAGTAAACAGTAAAGCCCTGCGTTTTACTCCCAATCCATTGCTCTTGGGAGATGAGTATACCATAAACGACATTGAGAGCAAAGAAAAACTATGGACTTTGGAAGGAAAGACATTTACGGCACATAGCGTAAAGAGTGGTATTGACAATGGGAACCTGACTCAAATTTTAGAGGGTATTTCCGAAGGCACGCGTGTTGTTACCGAAGCAAGCATAGACAATGGCAACGAAAATAATATGGGCAAGACAATGGAACGCAGTCCCTTTGCCCCAGGCTCTCCGGGAAGAAACAATAAAAAATAACACCCCATGAAGAAAGCCATAATAGACCTGAGAGATGTTAAACGAGAGTTCATCGTGGGTAGTGAAACCGTACGTGCTTTACGTGGTGTAAGTTTCACCATTCAAGAGAACGAGTTTGTAACCATAATGGGGACATCGGGGTCGGGAAAATCGACACTGCTTAACCTGTTGGGATGCTTGGACACCCCAACTAGCGGAGAGTATCGTCTCGACGGTATTCCCGTTCGTAAGATGAGCAAAAACCAACGTGCCGGAATGCGCATGAAAAAGATTGGGTTTGTATTCCAGAACTATAATCTTTTAGCAAAAACAACTGCTGTTGAGAATGTAGAACTACCACTGATGTACAACCCAAAAATAGATGCAAAAGAGCGACGAAAACGTGCCATAGATGCTCTTGTTGCTGTGGGATTAGGCGACAGACTTACCCACAAAAGCAACCAGATGAGTGGTGGACAGATGCAACGAGTAGCAATTGCACGAGCCTTAGTGAACAACCCGGCAGTGATACTTGCCGATGAAGCGACAGGCAACCTTGATACACGTACATCGTTCGAGATTCTGACACTGTTTCAACGCCTGCATGCCGAAGGACGTACAATTATATTTGTAACACACAATCCCGAAATTGCCCAATACAGTACACGCAACATTGTCCTAAAAGACGGCAAGATTAAGTCGGATACTGTAAATGAAAATATATTATCGGCAGCCGATACATTGGCTTCACTACCTGTATCGAATGACGATTAACAACTAAACAGGAAAAAGATGAATTTCATAAACCTATTTAAAATTGCACTTCGAGCAATAGCAGGCAATAAATTACGTGCTTTTTTAACTATGCTTGGTATAATCATTGGTGTAGCATCGGTTATTACAATGCTTGCCATAGGACAAGGTTCCAAAAGAAGCATACAGGCACAAATATCCGAGATGGGTTCGAACATGATAATGATACATCCCGGTGGCGACCGCAGAGGTGGAGTACGTCAAAGTAGCAGTGATATGCAAACATTGAAATTAGAGGACTACGAAAGTATATGCACCGAAGCACAACTGCTTTCGGCAGTAAGCCCCAGCGTAAACAGTTCCGGACAGTTTATTCATGGAAATAATAATACCCCTACAACAATATATGGCATAGCAGAAGAATATCTGACTATACGTCAATTAAGTATTGACGAAGGAACAATGTTCAGTCAACAAGATGTGAAAACAGCAGCAAAGGTGTGCATACTGGGAAAAACTGTTGTCGATGAACTGTTCCCCAACGGAGAGGACCCAATAGGCAAAGTTGTGCGGTTTGGAACAATTCCCTTTACCGTTATAGGAACTCTTGTATCTAAAGGATACAACAGCATGGGAATGGACCAAGACAATATGGTACTTGCACCGTACACCAGTGTCATGAAACGAATATTGGCAGTGAATTATTTACAAGGAATAAATGCATCGGCAATAAGAGAAGACCTTACAGAAGATGCCATAGAAGAGATTACAGCAATACTGCGACGAAATCACAAATTGGAGAATGGCGCCGAGGATAACTTTACAATACGTTCACAACAGGAATTAAGCGAAATGATGAACAGCACAACAGATATGATGACAGTACTGCTTGGTTGTGTAGCAGGCATATCGCTTGTGGTAGGTGGTATTGGTATTATGAATATAATGTACGTATCGGTTACCGAAAGAACAAAGGAGATTGGTTTACGCATGTCGGTGGGAGCAAGAGGTATAGATATATTGAGTCAGTTCCTCATAGAAGCCATACTCATTAGCATTACCGGTGGACTGATAGGAGTTCTTGTTGGAGCAGGTTGCTCCTATTTGGTGAAGATTCTAGCCCAATGGCCTGTGTACATACAACCTTGGAGTGTAATTCTGAGTTTTGCGGTATGTACATTAACAGGAATATTCTTTGGATGGTACCCGGCCAAGAAAGCAGCCGACCTTGACCCCATAGAGGCAATACGTTACGAATAGATTAAAAATTTATTTTGCATAGCACAATATTTGTAGTATTTTTGCACCTTAATCAGGTGCAAAAATTTTATTATGCAACATATTAAGAACTATCTTTTTACACTCCTTATGCTATCGACTACTGTAGGAGTGGCACAAAATCTTTCGTATAATGTAGAATTGAGCGGAAGTGCCGGAAGTGGCAATTATGCTCCGTTCTGGCACATGTCCAATCGTCAGGGAGTGATGAGCGAAGAGAGAGGCAGTAGTTATATGCGTGTGGGGTTTGACGGTGATTACAAGTTTGGCAAAAGCAACTGGAGTGTCAACTACGGGATAGATATTATCTCGGCAGACAACCATACATCGACTATATATATACAACAAGCATTTGCCGATGTCAATTGGAAAATGTTCACTCTGTCCATGGGACAAAAGGAGCGTTGGGCACCTATGAAAAACCACAAACTAAGTACCGGCGGACTTACCGAGAGTGGCAATGCACGTCCTATTCCTCAGATTCGTTTGGATGTTCCGGAGTATTGGGATATTTTTGGTACAAGAGGATGGTTTACATTGCGAGGTCATTTGGCATATGGATGGTTTAGTGATAGCAACTGGCAAAAGGATTTCGTTGCAGAGGGCAAAGCACGCACTGTCGGCGCACGATACCATTCCAAAGCACTGTTTGGAAAGTTTGGCAATGAAGACAAATTCCCATTAACGTTCGAAGGCGGTTTTCAGATGGTTGCACAGTTCGGCGGAACTGCATATAACAGAGGAAACAAAGAAGGTGAGACAATGAAAAACCCAAACCGTTTGAAAGACTATTTTCTTATTCTGATTCCAGGAAAAGGAGACAGTCAATACGGCGGAGCAGACCGGGCAAATGTTGCAGGGAATCACTTGGGCAGTTACTTCTTGTCATTTAAGTGGCACGAAAAAGATTGGTTATTAAACACATATTACGAACATACATTCGAAGACCACTCACAAATGTTCTGGGAGTATGGTATTTGGACCGAACAACTTGTGGGTGTTGAATTAACTCTAAAAAAATTCAAATGGGTCAAGGGTATTGCAATTGAATATTTCAACTTAAAGAACCATGGAGGACCTATTTACCACGACACGACAAGCGATATACCCGACCAGATTAGTTGCGGTGATTCCAATTACACACATGGGTTCTACAACGGTTGGTTCAACTATGGAATGATTATAGGAACCCCGCTTGTAACATCACCGATATACAACACCGATGGAGTTCTTACATGTTACAACAACCGTTTGGAGGCATTTCATATAGGTATAGAGGGTGAACCTTTAAACAGTCTTGGGTATCGCGTACTGCTCACACACTCCAATAATTGGGGAACATACAAAAACCCTTTTACAGATATAAAGAACAACACATCGGGTATGTTGGAGATTACTTATAAACCCGAGTTCTTGAAGGGTTGGAATATAAAAGCGTCATTCGCATTCGATAAAGGCGAATTGTATGGCGACAATTTCGGTGGCATGCTCACTATTGGCAAAAGAGGCATAATAGATATTTTCAAATAACTGAATATGAAAAAGATTATATATATAATATTATTCACAACCATTCTTTGCAGTTGTCAAAAAGAGGACAAGAATGGAGATTTAGGCGGTTTCTGGAAACTTATGGAGATTGCACACAGTGATGGTAATATAGAAAACACAAAAGAGGATAGCCGCTTTTGGCGGGTTCAATTGAATTTAATAGAGATTGGAGAACATCAGTTCGGACGTTTTCAGCATACAGGAGACTCTCTTTTTATTCAAATGATACATGCAAAAGGAGATAAGTTAAAGGATTACGGCATATTCAATGCCGAAGATGAACGTTTTGAAGTTCAACACCTTAACCGTAGTAGAATGACTCTTAAATCGAAGTATGCAAAACTACAATTTCGTAAGTTCTGAGAGAGGTTCACAAAAAAACACACATATTTATCGTTTATAAAGATTAATTTTAGTAACTTTGCAACCAGATTTCAAAAACGGGGTGCCTTAATACATGGGCTGAGATCATACCCAAGAACCTGATCCGGATAATGCCGGCGTAGGAATTTAGTAGTACTTTGTGCGCACACTGTACTACACACAGGAAAAATCCCCATTTTCTGTTTAACCACGGAGTTTGGAGGATTTCTTTTTTCGCTCCACACTCCACTAAATTTTGAAATTGCAATGAAAAAGAGAACATTGCTTGGTTGCTTTATATTGGCAACTCTATCTGTTTACGCACAAACAGAGAACAAAGACAGTTTGCGAGTCTATGGCTTGCAGGAGGTGGAAATTCTATCGACAAGAGCAACGGAGACAACACCCATCGCCTACACAAACGTAGATAGCAAAGAGTTGAAAACCTACAATAGCGGAGTCGATTTTCCCTATCTAATAAGTATGACTCCAAGTGCCATAACCACAAGTGATGCAGGCGCCGGTATTGGGTACACCACCCTACGCGTACGAGGTACCGATGGCACACGTATAAATGTTACGGCAAACGGAATACCTATTAATGATGCCGAAAGCCATACGGTATTTTGGGTGAACCTCCCCGACATAGCATCATCGGTTAAAGATGTGCAGATACAACGTGGTGTAGGAACATCGACAAATGGTGCGGGCTCATTTGGAGCAAGCATAAACCTACAAACAACAAACCTTTCACAGCAGCCATACGCAGAGTTTAATGGTTCTTTGGGTTCGTTCGGTACACACAAAGAGACGATAAAAGTGGGTACAGGACTTATAAAGGAGCAGTGGTCGCTCGATGCACGTTTGTCGAATATAGAGAGTGATGGCTACATAGACCGCGCCTCGGCTGAACTAAAATCGTACTACTTGCAAGGTGCATGGTACGGCAAAAAAAGTTCTGTACGTCTTATAACATTTGCAGGTGATGAAAAG
Organism: uncultured Bacteroidaceae bacterium; assembly: GCA_964512955.1. GTDB lineage: Bacteria > Bacteroidota > Bacteroidia > Bacteroidales > Bacteroidaceae > HGM04593. The sequence goes on along the minus strand of CAZEKX010000078.1, from coordinate 3,157 downwards.
ACATACCATGCATGGAACTACGCATCGAAAGAGGAGATGAAAGAGTATGGACGTCGCTACAACAGTTGCGGATATATGTTTACAGACAACAACGGTATAGCACATTACTACAAAGACCAAACCGACAATTACATACAGAAGAACTATCAAATACTTGCCGACCACCACTTCAATAACAATTGGAGCATGAATATCGGTCTGCACTACACAAAAGGCGATGGTTATTACCAAGAGTATAAGGGAAACCGTAAATTGGTAGAATATGGCATACAACCCTTCACAAACAACGGCGAAGAGGTTAAGAAGAGCGATTTGGTACGTAAGAAAGCCATGGACAACCATTTTGGCGGAGGAATATTCTCTCTTAACTACAAGAACAGCCGTATAAATGCCACAATGGGTGGAGCATACAACCGATACTACGGCGATCACTTTGGAAATGTTTTGTGGATTAAGAACTACATAGGCGATTTAGATGCCGACCACGAATACTACCGAAACAAAGGAAGAAAAAACGATGGAAACATCTATCTAAAAGCCGATTACACGTTGGTAAAAGGGCTTAATGCATACGTTGACCTGCAATATCACCATATCGATTACAAAATAGATGGATGCAACGATAAATGGAACAGCGTAACCAACGAGGGGCTGCAACGTCTGAATGTCGATGAGAATTTCGACTTCTTCAACCCTAAGGTGGGACTTTCGTGGCAGATTGACAAGCACAATCGCATATTCGGTTCGTTCAGCATGGCACACAAAGAGCCCACACGCAACAACTACACCGATGGCAAGTTCACCGTACACCCACGCGAGGAACGACTCATGGACTACGAATTGGGATACACGTTCGGCAATTCGTGGTTGCACGCCGGAGCAAACCTCTACTACATGAAATACAAAGACCAATTGGTACTTACCGGAGAACTTAATGAGATTGGCGAGGCTATGGCAGATAATGTCCCCGATAGTTACCGCGCCGGAGTAGAACTTATGGCGGGTATAGAGACAAATTTTGGACTTTCATGGGATATGAATGCTACATTTAGTAGCAATAAAATAAAAAACTTCACCGAGATTCTTTATGAAAATGAAGATGCAGGCGGAGCACAATGGAAAATTGAGCATGGCGACACGCCAATAGCCTTTTCACCCGACATTGTATTCAACAACATATTAGGATATAACTATAAAGGATTGTCATTATCTTTACATTCACAATATGTCAGTGAACAGTATATGAGCAATGCAAAGCAAGATGATTGTAAATTGGATGCATATTTCGTAAACAACCTATATATGTCCTACTCGTTCAAACTACATAATGTTAAGAATATAACCGTAGGAATTAATATCTACAACCTGTTTAACGAAGAGTATGAGAATAACGGATATGCCGGTAGCGGATTCTATTTCGATGGAACAGAGAAGATTCGCTACAACTATGCAGGATATGCTGCACAAGCAGGTACAAACGTACTGGGACACATTTCGTTTACCTTCTAACAAAGTAAAAAATGGATATTGCTATTGAAATAATTGGGACATTGATAGGATTGATATACCTATGGCAGGAATATCATGCAAGCATAAACCTATGGATAACAAGTATTATTATGCCTGCAATATACCTATTCATTTACTACGATGCCGGACTATACGCCGATTTTGGCATAAACATCTACTACCTGCTTATTGCCGTATATGGGTGGGTATCGTGGAAGTATGGTTTCAAATTATTCAAGAATACAAATGAAGCAATAGAAGAAAAAGAGTTGGCTATAAGTCATATACCCGCTAAAAAGGGTATATGGCTAAGCCTGCTGTTCTGCCTGATATGGATTCTTATTGCATGGATACTTATAACATTCACCGACAGTAATGTCCCTTGTTCCGACGCCTTTACAACGGCGCTTAGTATAGTAGGAATGTATATGCTTGCACGTAAATACATAGAGCAGTGGATGGTGTGGATTATTGTAGACATAGTATGTGTTGGGTTGTATATCTACAAAGAATTATATTTTACGTCGGCACTTTACGCCGTTTACGCAATTATTGCTATCTTTGGCTATCACAAATGGAAAACAATGATACCCGCAAATGGATAAATATGTGATTAAGTTATTTAAAGAGACCGAGGCTGTGATACTTGCAAATGGAGAGTACCCCACAGCAGAAATACCACAGAATATACTATTGGAGGCTCCTTATGTGGTTTGTTGCGATGGTGCAGCCAATAAATATATAGACATGGGATTCTTACCCGATGCTATTGTGGGAGATGGCGATTCTTTAAAAGAAGAATACCGAAAACGTTTTGCAAGTATTTTGTATTGCATAGATGAGCAGGAGAGCAACGACCAAACAAAAGCAGTACAATTTCTTTTGAAACAGGAAAAACGGCACATAGTTATTGTTGGAGCAACAGGTAAACGCGAAGACCACACACTTGGCAACATTAGTTTGTTGATAGAATATGCGAGGATGGGTGCCACAGTCTGCACATGTACCGATTATGGAATATTTATTCCTTGTAGTGGGAAATGCACAATGCAATCGTATCCCGGGCAACAGATATCAATATTTAACTTTACTGCAAAAGAGTTCCGTTCAACGGGATTGAAATACCCCCTTTTCGATTTCACAAATTGGTGGCAAGGGACACTGAACGAATGTACAGGTGACGAATTCACCATAGATGCCGAGGGCGAATACATATTGTTCATAAATTACAAATAGGAGTCGCAAAAACAAAATTGCGACTCCTATTTACATATTATTTAATAAGCACCTTATTTGTTGTACCGTTCTTTCTTACTAAGTATATGCCCGGTGCATCAATATTCTGCACACGGTTTCCATTTAAGTCGTAATATATTTCCGAAATATCACCACGTATCATATCTATATCCGTTTCTTCGAGAGTCATTTCAACAATAGTATTAAAACTACTCCATCCCGGAGTACTTTCGTACTTCTCTTTTGCTCCGTATGGCACATATAAAGTAGAGGAGTCATAATACTTATCAATTATATCACTCATCTCAAATAATTTATCAGCAGGGATATACGACTTCACTGTTTCAAGATTTTCACAAAAAATTACGGTTCACGGAGCAAAAAAAGTGAAAAAGTGCGTTAGTCGCTGACC
>CAZEKX010000077.1:0-8549 GCA_964512955.1 uncultured Bacteroidaceae bacterium | reverse complement strand
GACTACAAAGGGATGATGTTCATTCGCGGGTTCAATAATATCGATTCTTTCTGGCGTGTGGCGCCAAGTATATTGTATACTCAGAATGCTATGCAGGTGGGTGTGGAGTATGAACCCACTGTAGTGGGGTATGGTGATATGAATGCCGACGGTAGTGTCGACAAAACTCATTCGGTTACCAATCATCGTGTATGTCTTCTTCTGAAGTATAATTTCTAAGGATTTATTTTTGCTTATATTCTCTCGATGGCGGTTAATTTTTTTTTAACTGCCATCGTGTGTTTTGTCTTTAATTTCGGGTCGTTCTCTCCTTTAAAATCCTCGGAATCTTTAAGAACATTATTGTTTCTTCAATGATATGAAGAGTTCTCTCATTCTACTTCTCGGTGCCCCACGAACCTCTCTTTCTTTACGCTTGTATCTCTTAGAAGTTACCATTTGTAAAAGATAAAAATCATAAGTTGGTTCGCGGTGCGCATTAAGTTTTTAGGAAAATGGAGTGTCTATTTTTTGGAGAGAAAGCGAGGACATAGTGCGGTATGCCGTTAATTTTCTTACAACGCAATACCGCACGCTTCCGGAGCCTCCAAAAAATAACGGAATTTTCCGTTAAGAAAACGCCCATGCGCAAAGTTTTTAGTTTCCTTTTTTAAAAAAGGAAAGACAAAAGGCAAAAATTTTAAAGAAAGAACAACTCTTTGGATTCCGAGGCATTAAATGAGAAAACCACCTATTTTTTCCCTAATGTAGAATAAGGAAGTTATTCTTTCCACTTCTCGGTGCCCCACGAACCTCTCTTACCGGTGAAATCCCGACACTATTACCATAGAAAAGAGAGAAAAAATACTAATGTATAAAATACGAACTAAAACGAACCAATTAAAATGATAGGTTAATGCCGGAGGAAATTAAATATATGAAAAATATTGTAAAATTACAATATTTATAAGTGGTTGATATACTGTAAATTACCCCCCCCGTTTAATGGTTTCCTTGTTTGGGCGTAACCTAAGTGATTGAAAAAATGAATGTTAAATATTAAATAATAATGGTAAAAACTTTGTTTTTTTTATCCATCTAATGGTGAAAAATCCGTAACTTTGCACCAGATTGTGTTCAGTGGCTTACTCCCTGATTTTCAATGCAACAAGCAGGTGATTTTTTTTAAAAAACTGCTTTAAATAGAGGAAAAGAGATTATTAACCAAAATATTTTAACAGTTTATTTAATCATTTTTAAATCTAATTTAAATTATGAGACTTAAGAGATGTGTATTCGCTCTTGTAGCGACGCTGATGTGTGTATTCACATCGTGGGCGCAAGAGAACGGAGCGGTTGCAAGAATCGGTAGTACCGATTATGCAACATTCGACGAGGCTGTTACTGCCGCTAATGGCATGACAGGCGATGTAACTGTCGAGGTCTATGGTAAGGTTGAATATGCCAGTTCCACACCCGACCTCACAGGTGCCTACGACAGTATAAGTTTCGTAGGTAAAACTACCGATGCCGAAATAAGCATTACACGTAACGGTTCAAACGGCTACATCAGTGGTAGCACTGCCGGTAACGATTGTAATGTAAGTTTCAGTAATCTTATCCTTAGCAAGCCTGCAGGTTCCTATGTAGGTGATGCAGGTTTTATGAACGTATATTTTTGTGTGTATCGTACAGGTGCGGTAACATATACCGACTGTACATTCCCCGACGGTGCATGTGCACAAAGTACTACTGTCGGTGCAAGTCCTGTTGTGTATAACAACTGTACTTTTGCCAACACCGTAAGTGGTGAGTACAGCCTCTGGGTATATGCTAATTGTAAAGTTACAGTTAGCGGTGGTCGTTTCACAGGTGTACGTGGTGTTAAAATGTATGCCGAGGGTGCTGCAACCACATCCAACCTTACTCTCAGTGAGGTGGAATTTACCTCGAGAGTTAAAGAGAAACCAGCTATCGTTCTTACATACGGTGAGAGTGTAACCTTGTCTAACAATACATATAACAATGTATATAACAAGACAGGTACTGCAACAACCTTTGAACTCGACCTTGAAGGTAATCCCAACGGAACTACCGTTGTGTCGGACGCTTCTGTTACTTGCTATAACGACAAAGGTACTTGTGGTGTGATGGTTGGTGAAAAGATTTATACAACCGTTGCCGATGCTGCCGCAGTTGCTACAGCAGGTGAGACAGTACAGGTTCTCTACAGCACTACCGACACAGCCGAATTTGTCGAGGATGTTATTTTGAAACTTGCAAGCGGTGTAACTGCTCCCAATGTAACAGTTGGGGGTTCTGCCGTTGCCGACCTCGAGGGCGAGGGAACAGAGGCTTCTCCTTATCTTATAACTGATAAAGAGGAACTTGTATGGTTTGCAAGCGATGTTAATGCCGGTAACAACTATAGCGGTAAATACATCAAAGTAACAGCAACCGAAATAGACCTTGCAAACGACGAGTGGACACCTATAGGTTATATGGGTAAGTCGTTCAAAGGAAACTTTAACGGTAACGGCGTTGTAATAAAGAACCTTAAAATAACAAAGGAACTTACTAATACAGCGGCAAACAATGGTATAGGATTCTTTGGTAGAACAGACTCTCCCGCAGTGATAGAGAACTTTACAATAAGCAATGTAGACATTACCGGTTCTCTGTATGTGGGTGCTGTTGTCGGTAATGGTTATACCGGTAAAAAGGTAGAGGATATTACAGTTAATGGTAACATTACAATCGACGCTTGGTGGTATGCCGGTGTAATAGGTGGTAAAGGTTACATGGCACTCGTAAATGACTGTAAAGTTGTTGGTGAATCGGGTTCATATGTTAAAGGTAACAATGGTTCATACATTGGTGGTATATGGGGATTCCGCGGAGAAGGTGATAACAAAATAACCAACTGTTTTGTTAAGGGTGTCGACATCATTGGTGTAGACAGGGTTGGTGGTATTTGTGGTATCGGACACTACGGAAACACTGTGTCGGAATGTACCGCTGTAAATGTTACTGTTACAGCAACCAATCCCGAGGCTACTACTGTGGGTCTCATTGTTGGTGCAACACAAGGTACAACCGAACAGCCTACAGTTATCACCGGAAATAAACTTACATCGACTACTGCAAGAATTAACAACGGTGATGGTACTTATACCGAAGTAAACAACCTTTACGGTACAAACATCAATGGTTATACTCCTGTTACAAACTATGTAGCACAGGTTGGTAGCAATGTTTACGAAGATTTGCAAGATGCTATCGATAATGTAACAGAAGATGGTACAGTTATATTGCTTGCCGATGTAACAGTTACAGAGCCTGCTTCTGGATATAATGCATTGAATCATTCTCGTGCAGTAAGTTTTACATTCGACCTTAACGGTAAAACCTTGTCTGCCGATACAGGTAACTCTGTGTTCCGTTTCAATATCTCGGGTTCGGGAGCAACTTCCGATGTTACCGTAACAATTAAGAACGGTAAGGTTGTTGCGGGTGCAAACACATGGTGTGCATTAATGGCAAGTGGTATCGATGGTGCCAAGGCAATAATGAACTTAGAGGACCTTATCGTAGAGAACAACAAGGGTGGCGACCTCGCTGTTAAAGCATGGGCAAACGCTGTTGTTAATGCAAAGAACGTAACAATAAATGCTAACTATGGTGGTGGTTTCTATGCTCTTGGTGGTGAGATAGTTCTTGATGACTGTACCGTAAACCAGAAAGGTTTGTGGACTGCTCCCTATCTCTCTGTTGCAGTAGGTGTCTCCGATGGTGGTAAATTAACCGTTAACAGTGGTGCATACTCTACAGAGCCTTTGGCAGTGAGCGATGGTGATAATCAGGGCACAAGCCATGGTTCATGGGGTGGTGCTTTGATGAGTTCGGGTGGTACACTTATCATCAACGGCGGTACATTCTCTAATGCTAATTATGGCGATGTTGCAGCATCTAATCCTCGTGAATTGTTCACAGTGGGTGCCGATGCCGATTACGGTGATAATGTTGCCGCACACTTGGAGATAAACGGTGGTATATTCAATTCTATCGGTGCTTTAATGCATTGTGAAACCATCTGGGGTAGCAATAACGATGCTGCTAACACATATATGCCAACTATGAATGTCGTTATCACCGGTGGTGATTTCACAGGCGTAGCAGGTAAGACTGTAGGAGGATGCGACCCGATATCTACCGATAATCCTGTAGAAGTTGCAATTTCCGGTGGTACATACGGTGCTAACCATACAATAGATAATTCATATCTTGCCGAGGGTTGTGAGGTACTTGCTAACGCCGACGGCACATACAGTGTAGTGGAGAGGACTCTCACTGGTGAGGGTACCGAAGAGTCGCCTTACATGATTAACAATATCGACGATTTGCATCTCTTTGCACAGAATGTAAACGGTGGTAACAATTATGCAGGCGAGTTCGTTAAGTTGGGTGCAAGCATCGACCTTTCTGCTCAGGCAGTGATGCTTATGTCTGCCGAGGTTACTCCTAACTGGGAGGCTGTAGGTACAAAGGCTGCACCGTTCAAGGGTACATTCGACGGTAACAACGAAACCATCAGCAACATGATTGTTGTTGGCGAGGCTAACCAAGGATTCTTCGGTTATGCCGACAATGCAACAATTAAGAACCTTAAACTTGAAAATGTAACAGTAATAGGTATCGATTGTGTTGGTGCTGTTGCAGGTCAGGTTTACAGCGTAAGTCTTGTAGATAACTGCCACGTAAGCGGTACAATACAGGTTGAGGGTCAGACAAACGTTGGTGGTATCGTAGGTAAGTATTATACCAAGGTTACCAACTGCTCTGTAATTGGTGATGGTGTAGCAACAAGTTACGTTAAGGGCGTGTATGTTGCCAGCGACTTCGAGGGCGACAACATCGGTGGTATCATGGGACACTGTGGCGAAAACAACTCACTCACAGGTAACACCGTTAAGAATATCACCATCTCGGGTACTCGCAAGGTTGCCGGTATCGTAGGTATTGCCGACCAGAACACCGACATTGACAATTGCGTTGTGGAGAATGTTGTAGTTGAAACAACTGCTACAGTCGATTATGCAAGCAGCAAACTCAGTTCAATGAGTATTGGTGCTCTCATTGGTCAGTATCAGGCTGCAAAGGCAACAAACGATGGTACTGTAACTAACTCTACAGTTAAGAACGTAATATTCAACAATGTAAACGATGTTACTGTTGATGTAGGTCCCATTGTAGGTGGTGCACGCGGTGGTTCAGGCGCTATGCTTGCTCCTTCTGCCGATATCACTGCTACAGGAAACAACATACAGTTGGCTACTATCACAGGTTACACCAACCAGTATCTTATGTCGCCTGTTGCAAAGATTGGCAATGCAGAGTACTATACATTTGAGGCTGCTTTGGAGGCTGCACAACCAAACGAAACTATTGTATTGCTTGGCAATGTAGAGTGTGCCGAGAAACCTGTTTACGAAGACGATGGCATTGTAAATGTCGATGTTAATGGTTATATGTTTGTTGCTACAGCAAAAGAACGTGTACGCAACGTTGCTTCTGCCGATGGTGCTGTTGCTTCGAACAATATTAAGTTTGTAAGCGGATTCGGTTGGGAGGTATATACCGGTTACGATGATTTTGTGGCTTCGGAAGAGAATAACTTCCGTGTATTCCCCACATTGCAGGAGGCTGTAGACTATAACCCCGAAACAACACACGATGTAGCACGTATATATCCCTATGAAGATGTAAAACAGACAAGCGATGTTACATTGCGTACCGGATTAGGAACAGCATCTACAATATGCTTAGACCCCGGTTATGATATTACTTGGGACCTTAACGGTTATACCTTGTTACAAGAGACACCTACAGGTAACCCCTTGGAGACTTGTATACGTGGTACATTTACACTCGACGATACATCTGCTGCAAAGACAGGTAAGTGGATTGCAGGTGCATGTGGGGTAAAAGACTCTGCAAACTCATGGTATGGTGCCGGTGGTCCTGCCTTCTATGTATTGGGTGCAGGTAAGTTGATACTTAAGGGTGGTACAGTAAGTATTGCTCGTTATATAAATAACAATGGTGAGACCATTGATAATACAGGTGGATTGGTACGTGTCGATAGCGGTTCATTGTTAGTTGATGGTGCAACACTCTTAGTAGAGGATACTTACGGTATCATGGCATGGGGTGGCAGTGTTGTTGTGAACTCCGGCAAATTCGATATGCAAGGTAATGGCGCAAGTTCCGTATTTGCTATGAAGTATTATGCAGATGCAAGTGTTGAAATAAATACTTATATCGATGGCGAGTTGCTTATTTACAATAATGCTACTGCAACTGTAAATGCTCAAGGTGTTAAATATTATGTAGGTAGTGACTACGTTGCTCCTACATTGGCAGAAGGACTTGTAGGCTTGCCCAACCTGGACGGCAGATATGTTGTTGGTAGCGAACCTACTGCAACCGTAAACAACTTGGGTAGCACAACAGTTGCTGCAAACGATTACATTGTATACGGCGGTGGTAGCAATACAACCGATATGCCTTTGTCGTTCGTAATGCAGTTCCTTGCCGACCAAGACGAGGAAGATATGGAAACAAGCGCATTTGCCGACTGGTATGGCGACTTTGTTATCACATTTACCGGAATAGAGAACGGCTCGTTTAGTGCCGATGGCTGCTATCTTGCAGGTAACTATGACCCATACGGTTGGGTTAAGATACCGGTAGATGATATGGAAATTGAAGAGGGTGTACGTTATCCCGTTATGCTCAGCATGTGGGATGATGCTCAAACTTACGAAACCATCTGCACAAGCGTTAAGGACTTTAAGTGTGCATTGTACCTCACTCCCGAGGTTCTTGCCGCTAACCCCAACCTTAAGGTTAACCTTGAATTGAGTGTTATCGATAGTTCTAAGGGCTCCGATGCTGCAGCCAAAGCATTGGTAAGTGGCGAAAATGTGTACGAGGTTGTCGATTACGATTATAATGCTATCGACTTTGCTCTCTACGAGGGCGCCGATGTAGTAATTGAGGATGGTACCTTGACCTCATTCAGCAATCCCAACACAATAGTAACCAACAGCATCACCTACAAGCGTACATGTAACAATCTCTATTGGAACCCCTTGTATGTACCTTTCCAAATCCCGGTAGAGAGGTTGACCGAGTTTGGTCTTGAGGTTGTATGCTTCAACAATGTACATACCGAAGAGGGTGATGACACTAAGATGTACACCGAGTTCCGTAAGATAACCGGTGGAACCTTGCGTGCAAACTATCCTTACCTGTTCCGTCGTACAAGTTCCGAGTCAGCAATCGCAATCGATATTATTTTGAATGGTGCAACACTTTACAGCACATCAGCAGAGAATATGGAGAGCGTTAAGGTATCCTCTGCATTCATCGATTTCGAGATAAAGGGAACCTACACTCAGATGTCAGCCGATGATTTGGGTGAAAGTCGTATCCTTGGTGCAACCACCGGTCGTTGGGTATATCTGGACGAGGCATATAAACTTAATCCGTTCCGTGTATACTTGACCGCAACAGCAAATGGCAATTCACCCGTTGTAACCGAATTGCTCCGCTCAATCCAGTTCCGCGTAGTAGATGAGGAAATTGAGGGTGCAACCGGAGTAACAAGCCCCGAATCGGTAGATGGCGAGACAGTAATCTACGACTTGCAAGGTCGTCGCGTACTTGAGCCCGGTAAGGGAGTTTACATTGTAAACGGTAAGAAGGTTATATTTAAGTAATAATAGATTCTCTCAACCCTCTTCACCGGGGGTTGGGGGAAATGATAAAAAACTATAGATTGATTATGAAGAAAACATATATACAACCTGCAGTCGAAATCTTTGACATTACCGTAAATTCAATAATGGTATCTATTTCCTTCGGTGGTGATGATAAAGAACCTCCTTTGTCTAATAAACATCGTGGCGATTGGGATAATATTTGGGGTGAATAAGTTCACTTCTCTCTAATACAAAAAAAGACAAACCTTTCAAACGGTTTGTCTTTTTTTGTATGTTGTTTCCCCCTCCCCTTGCCGTTGCTTTGCACGGGCACTCCTTCCACAGAGGTGGAGTGTTTGTTCCTAATCCCGGATATGGGATGTTGAATAACTTTAAAAGAGTTTCCTCTCTTTTAAAGTTTTGTTGGTGTGTTGGGTGGTTTTCTTTTTATTCTTCGATGAAATAATAGGGTAGTTTACTCTTTCTATTTCTCGGAATCCAAAGAGTTGTTCTTTCTTTAAACTTTATGTCTTTTGTCTTTCCTTTTTTAAAAAAGAAAACGAAAGAGAGGACTCTTTCATATCACTAAGTATTCTACCTATATATTACCCATTCATGCTTATGTATGCTATTTAAAGTTTCTTCTTTATTATGTTCTTTCTGTGCCGACAGAAAAGCACGATTAAGCGAGAGTAATATAAGTTTACTTGTAAATACCGAGCGGTAGTGCTTTATTCAAAGAACGAAAGAACTCTGCGCATGGGCGTTTTCTTAACGGAAAATTCCGTTATTTTTTGGAGGCTC
>CAZEKX010000076.1:0-9058 GCA_964512955.1 uncultured Bacteroidaceae bacterium | reverse complement strand
AAAGGAGAGATATTGCAAGTTAGCGAGATAACAGCAACCGAGCGATTTACACAACACCCACCACGCTACACCGAAGCAAGCCTTGTACGTAAGTTGGAGGAGTTGGGAATTGGACGTCCATCGACCTACGCACCAACCATAAGTACAATACAACAGCGTGGTTATGTCGAAAAGGGAAACAAGAGTGGAACAACACGTAAGTACGATATCATAACCTTAAAAGGGGAGAAAATAAATGCCAAAGAGGGTAAAGAGAATGTGGGTGCAGAGAAGGCCAAACTTTTACCTACCGATATTGGAATGGTTGTAAACGACTTTTTACTCGAATACTTCCCCGAGATAATGGATTACAACTTCACTGCAACAGTAGAAAAAGACTTCGACGACATTGCCGAAGGCAAAAAACAGTGGGTAAACCTGATAAAAGATTTTTATGCCGATTTTGAGCCTCAAATAGAGAATATCATTCAAACAAAGAATGAGCATAAAGTAGGCGAACGTATTTTGGGAAATGACCCGGCAAGTGGCAAACCCGTTTCGGTAAAGATAGGACGTTTCGGACCTATTGTACAGATTGGTTCAGCCAACGACGAGGAGAAGCCACGCTTTGCCCAAATGAAACCGGGACAATCGTTAGAGACAATTACATTGGAAGAGGCTATAGGGTTATTCAGTTTGCCACGTGCACTTGGAGAATATGAAGGAGAGGGCGTTACCATAGGAGCAGGACGTTTTGGACCATATATAAAGTATGGTGCATCGTACGTATCGCTACCAAAAGCCCACGACCCCATGACCGTAACACTCGAAGAGGCTGTTGAACTTATTATTGAAAAGCGTAAAGCAGAAGCAGAGCGCATAATAAAAACGTTTGACGAGGAGCCGGAACTACAAGTTCTAAACGGACGTTTCGGTCCATACATATCATACAAAAAGAGTAACTACAAACTGCCTAAGACTGTTGTCCCTGCCGAACTGTCTATAGAGGAGTGCATGGAGATAATAAGCAAACAGGATACCGGTGAAAAGCCGACAGCAAAAGGACGCAAACGATATACCAAGAAGAGTTAATGACACGAATACTGCTCATAGGTTACATGGGAGCCGGCAAGACAACTCTTGGACGTGCTCTTGCCGATGAACTCGGACTCACATTCATAGACCTCGACCATTTTATCGAGGAGCGTTTTCACAAGAGTATCGGAGATATTTTTGCAGAACGTGGTGAAGAGGAGTTTCGCCGTATCGAACAACGTATGCTTCACGAAGTAGCCGAGTTCGAAGATGTTATAATATCAACAGGTGGTGGAACACCCTGTTTTTTCGATAACATCGATTATATGAACAGCATGGGAACGACAGTATATCTTAATGTTCCGGTAGAACGTCTCTTTATTCGTTTGAGTATAGCACGTAAACAGCGACCGCTGATAAAAGAGAAGAGCGATGCAGAACTACGTTGTTTCATAGAGGAGCAATTGGCACTGCGTGAGCCATTCTACAGCAGAGCACAACACACATTTACTGCCGATAAATTAGAAGATAAGAGAGAGATTTCGGCATCGGTTGAAACATTCCGCCGACAATTCGATTTATAAACCCTATTACTAACGAAAACATCACATTGACATGAGAAAATGGCGCATTGAGGACTCCGAGGAACTTTACAACATAAATGGTTGGGGAGCATCCTACTTCAGCATCAATGAAAAGGGTAATGTTGCTGTTACCCCCAAAAAGAACGGTGTTTCAATAGATCTTAGAGAACTTATGAATGAGTTGCAACTACGAGATGTTGTAGCCCCCGTTCTTATCCGTTTTCCCGACATTCTTGACAATCGTATCGAAAAGATATCGGGTTGCTTCAAGATTGCCGCACAAGAGTATAACTACAAAGGCGAGAACTTTATTGTATACCCCATAAAGGTAAATCAGATGCGTCCTGTTGTAGAGGAGATTATGAGTCATGGAAAAAAGTATAATATTGGTTTGGAGGCAGGTTCTAAGCCCGAACTACATGCAGTTATAGCCATGAATGCCGACAGCGACTCACTTATTATATGCAACGGTTACAAAGATGACAGTTACATAGAACTTGCTCTTTTGGCACAAAAGATGGGACGTCGTATATTTCTTGTTGTTGAGAAACTTAACGAACTGAAACGAATTGCCAAAATAGGTAAACGACTTGGAGTGCGTCCCAATATTGGAATTCGTATAAAGTTGGCATCGGAAGGCAGTGGCAGATGGGAAGAGAGCGGTGGCGATGCAAGTAAGTTCGGTTTGACATCGAGTGAATTGCTGGAGGCGTTGGAGATTCTCGACAAATACGATATAAAAGATTGTCTTAAACTTATACATTTCCATATAGGAAGTCAAGTAACAAGAATACGCCACATTAAGACTGCTCTTCGCGAGGCATCACAATTCTATGTACAACTACGCAAATTAGGTTACAATATTGAATTTACCGATATAGGTGGAGGTTTGGGAGTCGATTACGACGGTACACGCTCTTCGAGTAGCGAAAGTAGTGTAAACTACTCTATTCAGGAGTATGTTAACGACGCCATATTTACATTTGTCGATGCAGCCGACAAGAACAATATTCCACACCCGAATATAATTACAGAGAGTGGTCGCTCCGTTTCGGCACACCACGCAATACTGGTGTTCGAGGTTTTGGAGACAGCCGCACTACCTCAGATGGACGAGGACTGGGAGGTTGCAGAGAACGACCACGACCTTGTTAAGGAGTTATACAAAATATGGTGTGAACTCGACCAGCGAACAATGTTAGAGGCACTGCACGATGCACAGCAAATTCGTGAAGAGGCATTGGAGTTGTTCAGCCACGGAATTGTCGACCTGAAGACACGTGCACAGATAGAGAGTATGTTCTGGAGTGTTACACGCGAAATTCTGACTATTGCCAAGAACATGAAACATGTTCCCGATGATTTCCGCAAACTACCTAAACTGCTTGCCGATAAATATTTTTGCAACTTCTCACTGTTCCAGAGCCTGCCTGATAGTTGGGGAATAGACCAATTCTTCCCAATAATGCCGATACATCGTTTGGATGAGCGTCCCGACCGCAGTTGTACAATACAGGATATGACTTGCGACAGTGATGGTAAAATAACCGATTTCATAAACTACAACAGCAAAGCCGATTCACTTAAAGTACACAAAGTGAAGTCTAGCGAACCTTACTATCTTGGTGTATTCCTTGTGGGTGCATATCAGGAGATTTTGGGAGATATGCACAACCTCTTTGGCGACACCAACGCCGTACATGTGAGTGTGGACGACGAGGGATACAGTATCGACAAGATTATAGACGGTGAAACTATTGCCGATGTTCTCGACTATGTGCAATACGATGCTCGTAAACTTGTGCGTACTCTTGAGCGTTGGGTAACAAGTGCTGTCAAAGAGGGACGTATCAGTTTGGAAGAGGGTAAGGAGTTCCTGTCGAACTATCGTTCGGGACTTTATGGTTACACATATTTGGAGACATAAAAGTGAAAGAGAAACTTACCATTATAAAAGTTGGCGGAAAGATTGTCGAGGAGCAGGAGAGCCTCAACAATCTTCTCGACCGTTTTGCCACCATCGAGGGTTGTAAGATTCTTATTCATGGTGGAGGTCGTTCGGCAACACGCATTGCCGAGAAACTTGGTATTGAGAGCCACATGATAGATGGCAGACGTATCACAGATGAGCCTATGCTACAGGTTGTTACAATGGTATACGGAGGTTTGGTAAACAAAAATATTGTTGCCGGATTACAAGCACGAGGTGTAAATGCACTTGGACTAACCGGAGCCGACTGCAACGTTCTGCAGGCACATAAACGAATATCGGATAGTATCGATTGGGGATATGTCGGTGATATTGACAAAGCCAATGGAGCAATACTTCACAAAATCATCAAACAGGGCATTGTACCTATAATGGCTCCATTGACCCACGATGGCAAGGGGAACCTCCTAAACACTAATGCCGACACCATTGCATCGGAGACAGCAAAAGGTGCAGCAGATTACTACAATGTAACACTTATATACTGTTTTGAACATCCGGGAGTTATGCGTAACCCCGATGACCCGGCAAGTATAATTCCACAAATAGATAGTGAGAGTTATAAAATATTGCTCGACGAGGGAGTGGTCAGCGGTGGCATGATACCCAAGATAGACAACGCATTCAATGCTCTCAAAGGAGGAGTATCAAAGGTTATAATTACTAAAGCCGATGCAATAGACGGCTTTTCCGGTACCCATATCGTTTTATAATATGTCTGTTATAAAGAGTATTATAACAGATAAGAAGTACGGCAAGATTGAGGTTACACGCAACCCCAGAGCACGACATATAATAGCACGTGTTAAGAAGGATTGTATATCTGTTACTATACCCCTGCAGGCATCGGAAAGAGATATACAGAAGATGCTTGCACAATACGGCGAAAAGTTGTTGGAGCAAAAGAGCAGATTATCGGAAAAGAGTATCGATTTCAGTTTTACCATAGATAGCGATAATTTCTCACTTCGTCTCTCTCCCTACTCCGGCAACAAGTACTTTATTAAACGGGAGGACGAGAGACGATTCACCATTATATGCCCGAATGAAAGCCATTTCACCGATATAAAGACCTATGAGTTCATACACAAGGTTATTATATCCGTTATGCGTAAACGTGCAAAAGAGGTATTACCCACACGTTTGGACCACCTTGCAAAGAAATATGGATTTAAATATGCAAGAGTTTCAATACGGGAGAGCCATACCCGTTGGGGCAGTTGCAGTACAAAAGGAAATATAAGCCTTAGTATATACCTTATATTACTACGCAATGAACTCATCGATTATGTACTTCTTCACGAACTATGCCACACGCAAGAGATGAATCATGGTCTACGTTTTTGGGAACTGCTTGACAGTGTAACAGCATCACGAGCAAAAGCATTAAGGGCTGAATTAAAGAGGCACAAAACCTCTTTTTAAATTACTCGACAGGTTGCGGTGCAAGTTCATCAAACTCACGCCATGGCCTATATACAGATGGCGCACAACGATTCAATTTTATAACCAACAACAATGTTATCAGAGCAAAAAATATCATACTCTGCATTATAGCCATATTGTTTTCGTAGGAGTATATTTTCTCTTCAATATCGGAAAAGAACAGCATAGTAAGGCATGCCAAGGAGTTGTTTAGTATATGTCCTAAGATAACCGGTAACAGACTGCCGGTACGATAATATATCCAACCAAGTATGAACCCCAACAATGAGGCATACACAACTTGTACCGGATTCAAATGAAATACCCCGAACACCAACGATGCAATTAATATACCAATATATGGATTTTTGTATTTACGCATAAGATGTCCTTGAATGGCACCACGAAACATAACCTCCTCGAGTATAGGGGCTAGCAAGGTCATAGATAGCACCCCCAACGGATTATTGGAAAGGCTCTTAAACGTATCCTGCATTAAGTCGGGAATAGGATAGAAGATATCTACAAACTGTACCAAACTGTTCAAAAACAGCATAGAAAAGAATACTAAAGCAATGGCTACAAGCAACTCTTTTTTATTTATTGCCGTAAAGAAACTGCCACGTACCCTAAAAAGCCCTAAGCGGAATATAATATACAACATTACGATAGCCGATAGGAAAAGAGCAGAGGCAATAGCCCATGTTCCGTATTGCGATACCATTAACAGATTCTGAAACTCAGTAAATGAAACTTTGCCACCCAAGTCGGACAGAGAGACATTGAGCGCACCATTCACACAAGCCAACACTCCTGCCACAATATATGAGAGAAATGCAAAGCCACCTTGCAATAAAGAGTAAAGGAACAACAATCCCAATATAAGTAATGCCGATTTTAAAATTTTCATTATTTTCTGTTATTGTTTCTCAGTACATAATTAACATCCTGCTCTATCTGGTTGCGTAGTTCGTCGAGCGATGCAAAACGTTTCTCACCACGCAAATGACGTACGAAACAAACCTTCACAAAACAGTTGTAAATATCCTTATCGAAATCTATGATAAACACCTCTATCGTACGTTCATTGGAGCCTAAGGTAGGTTTGTGCCCTATATTCATCACACCAATATAACGTTCTTTGTCTATTTCCACAACACACTCATAGACACCATCGAGAGGAAGCATCTGCATGGGTTCACACATAGAGATATTGGCAGTGGGAAAGCCCAATGAACGTCCTAATGCCACTCCATGAACCACTCTGCCACAAACAGAATAGTTCCGTCCCAAGAGCCTTTTTACAGAGGTAACATCCCCCGACTCGAGCAGACGACGTACAGCCGAAGAACTTACATTCTCGCCATTGGGCAGATAGGGATGCATTTGCACTACATCGATACCCATTTCGGCACCATAGCGAACATAATCGTTATATCTCTCACCCTGTAACGGTTTGCCAAAACGGTGGTCATAACCAACAGCAAGCGCCCTTACACCCAATCTCTCACATAGCACATGTTTCATGAACTCACGTGCCGACAACATAGCCATGGATGTATCAAAAGGTAACAAAACACAACGTTCAACACCACATTCGGCAAGAAGAGACATTTTTTCGTCGAACGATGTCAGCAGGAAAGGTTTGTCGACTCTCTTAAAAAACAGGCGGGGATGTTGCGCAAATGTAATAACCGTAAGTGGCATGCCACGATGCAATGCAATGGAACGCGCCTCGTTAATCATGGCAACATGTCCCTTATGCACCCCGTCGAAAGAACCTATGGTTGCAACAGTATCAATTAAGCCCGCAGCCTCTATGTCGGTTATAATCTCCATATCAAATATTCATAACATGTTCGGACCATTGAGCATTCCGCTCAATAAGTTGAGCCTCTATTCCTATAGCCGATGCAGCATCGCAGTTTGCCTGTGAGTCATCGAAGAACATACAATCGGAAGGCAACACACCTTCGCTCTCCAACAGTTGAAGGAATATCTCATTACCCGGCTTTATGCATCCCATCTTGTATGACAGGTATAAGGCATCGAAACACTCTGAAGGTAAAATACCTTTACCGGCAAATTCAGCCTCAACGACAGCCCAATGTGTTTCGTTTGTATTACTGAGCAACACCACTCGATATCCTTTAGTACGCAGTTCACAGATTTTATTCAACTTCGCCATATTTATACCACCAAGCATGGCACACCAAGCATCTATAACCCTGCTACGCAGTTCGGCTGTATGAATATTACACCTTCCGGCACTTAGAGCGTGTTCAACATAGGAGAACATCTCGTCGGCAGACAGCAGACCACGTTCATAACGTTGCATCATACTATCGTTTATACAATAAGCCTCATTAAGAAATGTTGGCGACAAGCCAAGTTCTGCAAGAGCCTTAAAAGTTTTCTCGGGATAGATATCGAGAATCACACCGCCAAGATCGAAAATGAGAACCTTTTTATCTATGTTCATACGCCGTTTACTACTATTTTTGGATAAAAATTTACCCTAAAAACAAAAAAACTACTGCAAAGATACATTTTTTAGCAAAAAATTATTGCATTTACAAATAAAATATACTACTTTTGCAACGTATTTCAGAAAGAGATACTCGGGCTTTTAGCTCAGTTGGTTAGAGCAACAGACTCATAATCTGGAGGTCCCAGGTTCAAGCCCTGGATGGCCCACGAAGAGAATCGCAAATGCGGTTCTCTTTTTTTTGCGTATTTCAACGATTTCTGACAAAGGTGAACGTTCTTTTGAAGATACAGTTGTTTATGGGGCAAGAGTTAATGACCTGAATATGGATGCTGTAGCTAAATATGTGAATCTGCTGGGATATAATAAATCCCCAATGGAGTATCTGAGAGAGAACAACCATTTCGTAACCACCGACAAGAATGGAGACGAAGTTGTTAGTGTTGCTTGTATGCTGTTGTTCGGAAAGAACCCTCAGAGCTATCTACCTCGCGCTCGTACACGCTTCATACGCTTTAATGGAGTTGATGAGAAAGTCGGTGCAGAAATGAATGTCATCAAGGATGTTGTATTTGAAGGCACAATCCTGGAGCAGGTGGAGAAAACCGTTGAGTACCTGGAAACACAAGTTGCTGAACATACCTTCTTAGAGCAGTCTGGTAAATTTATAACACGCAGAGACTATCCCAAATTTGTTATCCAAGAGATGGTTGTGAATGCGTGTTGCCATAGAGCCTATAACATAAAGGGTACTGAGATTCAAATCAAAATGTTTGATGACCGTATCGTATTTGAGAGTCCTGGAAAGTTACCTGGAATGGTAAGGCCATCTAACATTCGCAGCACCCATTTCTCTCGTAATCCAAAGATTGCAGCGTTCTTAAAGACTTACCATTATGTCAAGGAGTATGGCGAGGGTGTTGATCGTATGTATCGTGAATTGGAAGTGAATGGTGCAGCACCTCTTGCATTCCATACTGAAAACTTTATTTTGAGGGTTTCTGTCCCAAGGGTAACAGAAAAGTTGGTAGAAAACAGAGATAGGGTAACAGAAAAGGTACAGAAGATTGTAAAGAAGTCACAAGAATTAGGCGAAGGACTAACAGATAATCGCATAAAGATTCTGCGTGCTATCATTGAAAATCCATATATTGCCAAATCTGAGTTGGTAAATATTGTTGGAATTAGCTATACTTCTATTAGTCGTAATATTGAAGCAATGCGAGATAAGTACCTTCGTCGTGTAGGACCTGACAAGGGTGGTTTCTGGGAAATAATAGAATAGTGTCATTTTTAATTCCTAAGGTATAGAGGGCGGCTGAAGTTCAATTTTTAGCCGCCCTCTTAATGTCGATTTTCCAAAAAAGTGAGACATGTCTCACTTTTTGGCTTATATTGGCGGTACACATTTCATGCTGCTGGTTTTCGGCAAAATCATCTTTATTTCAACAGATTTCAAAGAATCCAATTCGACAATTGCGATTGTCAAATTTAAAGGTAACATCGACAAAATTTGCAAAATTATATCAATAGTCATCGATAATAACACGCAGTTTG
>CAZEKX010000075.1:0-9242 GCA_964512955.1 uncultured Bacteroidaceae bacterium | reverse complement strand
CGCATAAAATAAACCCCAAAAGTTTTTTGTCTAACTTTTGGGGTTCACTTCAGTTTCTCGGGACTATTTTTATATATCCATGTACTGTTATTTATTCATCTTTGCCGATATTTCGAGCATTCTCTCTATAGGCAACTTCGCCCTTTCGCGCATTGCACCATCCAACTCCACAAACGGCCACTCATACTTAAGACAATTATATAGTTTTTCGAGTGTATTTAAACGCATATAAGCACACTCATTGCATGCGCACCCACCGGAAAGTGGTGGAACAGGAATAAAACACTTGTTCGGACAGCGTTTTTGCATTTCGTGAAGAATACCGCTCTCGGTAGCAACAATAAAAGTTTCACAATCATCGTTCTGTGCAAACTTAAGTATTGCGGCTGTTGAGCCAACATAATCGGCAAGAGCAAGAACTCCGCTTTTACATTCCGGATGAGCAAGAACTTTTGCGTTAGGATTGGCACTCTTAAGTTCTACAATTTTTTCTATTGAGAACTCCTCATGAACATGACAACCACCGTTCCAAAGCATCATTGAGCGTCCTGTTATTGCATTAAGATAGTTTCCAAGGTTTTTGTCGGGAGCAAAAATTATTTTTTCATCCTTGGGAAAACTTTCAACAACCTCGCGTGCATTGGAAGATGTTACCACAACATCGGTAAGAGCCTTTACTGCAGCCGAAGTATTTACATAAGCCACCACTTTATATTCTGGATGCTCCTGTTTATATTTAGCAAGTTCATCGGCAGGACAACTGTCGGCAAGTGAGCAACCTGCATTCATATCGGGCAAGAGAACCAACTTGTCGGGACAAAGGATTTTGTTTGTTTCAGCCATAAAGTGAACACCACACATTACAATAATGTCGGCATCTGTCTTTTCAGCCTGCTGCGCCAAGGCAAGACTATCACCAACAAAATCGGCAACATCCTGTATTTCGGCACGTGTGTAGTAATGTGCAAGGATAACAGCATTTTTTTCTTTGCACAAACGACGTATCTCAGTTTTCAGTTCAATGTTTTCGGGAACCGGCTCATCGATAAAGCCTTTCTCTTCCCACTCTCTCTTTACCATGATTTCATTTAATTTATTACCCTTGTACAGGTACACATGTTTATGTATGGATACAAAGGTAATACTTTTTCGGGATTCGCAAATCCATAGAATTCATAAAAAATGTAACAGTATACCAACCTACACAACAAATACATTGTACAATGTATTACTAACAAACATTGAATACACTACTATTTTAAACAAAAAACATGTGTTAAATTTTGTAAAAGTATTATTTTATATATTTAATTGTTTAATTTTGAAAAATCTAAAGCACATTTGGCAAACACTGTGTTAACCTCAAAAACTTAAACAACATGAAAAGATTTTTCAAAGGAATGTTGCTTGCCACAATAGCAATATTCACAATCGTTACAACAGTGAACGCGCAGAAAGATAATAAAGAAGGTGTTAATCCTTTAGTTGGAATATGGCAATTCAATGGTGCAGCATACGATAACACAAAAGGTGAGTTTAGATTGGTTAAGCAACCTATATTCAAAATTATAAAGGAAGACAACACCTATCTTGCAATATACGGAAGAGTATCGACTTTACCCGAAACCAATATTGCAGAAACCAATGTGATCATCAGCCAGGAAGGCAGGTACAATATTATAAACGACAGTACATACACTGAGCAAATAGACAAGCATTACATGAACAAGAGTATGCAGGGCACAACTTCGATTCTTAAATACAAATTCCTCGACCCGGAAAAAACCTCATTATACATAACATTCACAAATGGGAACATACCACAGCCTGTGAGCGAAATATGGTACAGAGTTCAGCCCATGCAAAAATAGTCATTAAAACTTCATAGAGAAAAACACTCCGTAATCACCTTGTGCTGATATAGCAGGCGCAAATGTGATGTTATGTTCCTTTACAAACGGACGAGTATAAATATATGCCGAAACTATACCAATAGATGCTCCGGCAAGCACATCCCACGCATCGTGTCTTTTGGCATAAACACGTCCCCACCCCACATAAGTTGCCACAGCATATGCAGGAGCACCCCATGCCCAGCCATAACGACGTTGCAAATATGCCGCGCCTGCAAAAGCCACTCCGGAATGGTTTGATGGGAATGATTTTCTATCACTCCCATCGGGACGACGTTTATGTATGGCATGTTTAAGCAGATATGATACAGCAACGGATGTTACACCCGTTTCGGCCAGTTGCAATAACCCTTTATAATCGCCATCGACAACAGCCTTACCAGCACCGACAGCGGAAGGAAGAAACATAAGAATATCGGTAGATATTTTCACAACCTCACGACTTTGTGCATATACCCCTTGAGAAAAAGAGAGTAAAGCCATAAGCAAAAATAGAGGAAGCCATTTTTTACTCGGTCTTCTTATACAAAATTCATTTATCATCTATAAGTCAATTCTTTTTGCGAATATAAATCAAAAAACAGAAATATAATGGGTAAAGTACCTGTTTTTTACCGGCAAAGAGATATTCAAAGCCATTATTACTGTAAAAAAAGTTAAAACTTGGAAGATTTGTTAATAGTTAGAGAAATTAGAACTATCTTCGAAAAAAAATACAAATAATATAAAATATAACAATATGAAAAAACAAGTACGCTTTTTTGCAACATTAATTTTATCGTTTCTGATGTTTTCGTGTGCATCGGAAAACGACAGTATCAACTTAGATGAGATTGGCAACAACAATGTCCATCAATCGCAAGAGATTAAGTTTCCCGAAGCAGATGAGTCTGTAGAATTGACAGGACTCCATGCCGAAAGAGTTAACAAGTTGTTAGAGAAATTCGGTAGCAATATCAAGAACGAATTATTAAAGATAAACATAACTCAAGAGGAGTATAACGAAATTAAACAGTATACCGACGAACTTGTTGCCGGTTGTACGAGCGAAATGGATAAATATGCAAAAATTTATAAGGATGTAAGAACTGTTAAATACAACCATAGTCCTATAAGCAACGACCCATACGTGGTATTTAAATTACGTGAAGGTCTTTGCCAAGGATATGCCGACCTGCTTTCGGTTATGCTTCACACACAAAACATTCTTGGTTTCACAACCAACGGATATTACAACCCCAGTGAAAATGGACAACCCTATGGTTACGGTCATGCATGGAGTTATGTATATTGCGAAGGAGTATGGTATGTTTGCGACCCCACAAACAGTGATAATTATACCATAGAGGCAAGCAACATTGATGCATATAAACATTTAGTGTCCAATTCATTCGACGCAAACCTATACGAAGATGAACATTTTATATATAATTTCTACCAAGGACATATCAATGTAAGAGTTATCAAGGAATCGGATACCCCTGCAGTTGTTCCTTATAGTATAGAGGGTTACAAAGTAACATCGATATTCCCCGAAGCATGGAACATTAATGACGATTTCAAAAACACCCAAATAAGCGAACTATACATAGGTAAAAATATTAAAACCATATATAATTCCGATTATTATATAAGTTTATCGAACTACTCAAATATCTCGGCAATACATATCGACCCCGAGCACCAAACATTACAAAGTTACTCCAACGCAATATATGAAAAGAACTATATTGGAGAATATATGATGGTATATGTGGCACCTGCCACAACTTTCTTGGAAGTTAAATATATAAAATCGTTCGATAAAGAGTGTAAGTTGAAGAACTTACAGAAAGTTGAGATAATTGTATTCCCCGACGAGACAACCAATATCGATGCTTATGCCATAGAGAACTGTCCCAACCTGCGTCAGGCATACGTTCCAACATCGGCAAATGTTGCAACAGGCGCATTCTACAATGTAGCATCCAATTTCCAACTGATTCGTGGCGAATACACAAATATTCCCGAGATAAAAGAGTAATAATTAAAAACTATATAGGTGTACACGTGTACACCTATATTTATTATTAAAAACAAAAAGAACATCTATGTTTAACTTAACAATGCCCACGTTCGTTCAAATTATTGAGTTTCTTGGAACATTTGCCTTTGCGATAAGCGGTATACGCCTTGCTTCGGCAAAAAAATTTGATTGGTTTGGAGCATACGTGGTAGGAGTAGCAACAGCAGTAGGAGGAGGAACATTCAGAGATATGATGCTAGGAGTAACACCGTTCTGGATGACAGATGACATATATCTTGTATGTTCCGGTATGGCATTGCTATGTGTTATAATGTTTAGCAAATACCTCATTCGCCTGAACAACACCTTTTTTATATTCGACGCCATAGGTTTGGCACTCTTTACTGTTGTAGGTGTTCAAAAAACCTTAGACTGTGGTTTCCCTCTCTGGGTTGCCATAATTATGGGTACCATGACTGGTGCGGCAGGCGGCGTCATTCGCGATGTATTCATTAATGAGATACCTCTCATATTCCGAAAAGAGATTTATGCCATGGCATGTGTCATAGGCGGTATTGTTTTTGGTATATGTCATTTCTTGCTCGATTTGAACATGCACTTCACGCATATATTGTGTGGAACCAGTGTATTCCTTGTACGCATTCTCGCTGTTAAGTTCCATATATGCCTTCCTACACTAAAAGGAGGCGATGAATAAAGCCAATATTTATAACCAAAAATTACTACGCATGAAAAAAACTAAACTATTTATTCTTTTGCTTAGTTTATGTACTCCGCTATTCATACAAGCGAGCAACAACATAAACCTAACACCCATTCCAAAGCAGATAACAGTAGGCGAAGGAGAACTTCTTTTGCCAAATACATTTACAATTACAACCGGAGATTTGGAAGAGACACTATGCAACGAGGCTGTAAAGTTCTCGGAGCATATTGCAAAAGTTACAGGCTACACCGTTTCGGTAGAGAGAGAGGCAACAGATGCACTGTTCAAGATGTCTCGTTACAATGGTAGCGAAGAGTTGGGCAACGAAGGATATACAATTGATATTACAGCAGAAGGTGTATTAATTACCGCTACAACCGCTCAAGGATTCTACTATGCATTCCAAACCATAAAAAAGATTCTGCCTCCGTGCGTCATGGCAGGAGTTAAAGATGACAACATAACAAAATTTGCTCTACCCATCGTAAGCATAACCGATTCTCCCCGATTCGAATACCGCGGTTTTATGCTCGATGTTGCTCGCCACTACTTTGAAGTAGATGAGATAAAGCGCATGTTGGATGTTATGTCGTACTACAAGATGAACCGTTTCCATTGGCACCTTGTAGATGACCAAGGATGGCGCATAGAGATTGAAAAGTACCCCAAACTGACAACCATTGGAGCAACACGTAACAATTCATGGAGTGTAGACCCTGAATATGGTGGATATTACACAAATGAGCCATACGGTCCCTACTTCTACACAAAAGAGGAGGCACGTTCCATTGTTGAATATGCCAAAGAACGACATATAGAGGTTATACCCGAGATTGAGTTCCCCGGACACGCCTGCGCTGCCCTTGCAGCCTATCCCGAATTCAGTTGTACCCCCAACGGCAGCCACAATGTAAAAGTTGATGGCGGTATATATGCCGATGTTTTCAATGTGGGTAACCCCGCGACATTACAATTCGCAAAGGATATTCTGGACGAAATAACAGAAATATTCCCATACAGCCAAATACACATTGGTGGTGATGAATGTCCTACAAGTGCATGGGAAAACAATTCAGAATGTCTTGCCCTTAAAGAAGAGATGGGATATAGCAATATACGCGAATTACAGTCGCGATTTGTGCGACTCCTTGCCGATCACTTGGCATCGAAAGAGGATAGTAAAAAACGCAATGTGATAATGTGGAACGAAAGTTTGTCGGCAAACGGCACCAATGTAGACCTGATAAAAGGAACAAATGGCACAATGATGTGTTGGGAGCAGGGAAAAGTGCAATCCACAGCACTGCAAGCGGCACAATTAGGAATGAAGTCGATAATAACACCATGGGGTCCATACTACATTAACCGCAAACAGAGCACCGACCCAAGCGAACCGCATGGAGCAGGAAGTGGTAGCGACGACGTACGTGCCACATACAATTACGTACCTGTTCCAGAGAGTGTTCCTGCCGAACTGCAAAAATACTATTGCGGTGTACAAGGCACATTCTGGACTGAACATGTACAGAGCAACTACCTGCTCGAATATCTTGCATTGCCACGACTGATAGCAATTGCAGAGACAGGATGGAGTCCTGCAGACAAAAAGGATTTCGACGATTTCTGCCGACGCATAACAGCCGATAGCATACTGCTCAACTATAACAATTACGAGTATGGTCGTCATTTCATGATAAACGACAGTGAGGAAGAGATGGTTATGCCACAAAGTTCCACAGACAGCAAGCAGTATTGGTACAGAATAATTACAGGAGCAAGCGATGCATCACGTAATGGAAAATGCATAGAACTATTATACGATGGTTCACCCACAATAGGTACAGGCAATGCACAAGCAAACCGTTTATGGAATGGCACTGTTGTAACAGAAGATAATACTGCATACGATTATCAACTATGGGCGGTAATGGAGGACCCAGACAACACTGGCAGATATGCACTCGTGAATAAAGCAAAGCCAAATGGCTCGGTAAATTCAACTCCCACGGCAAACAACAACAGCGCACGCTGGGACTATGACGATAATACACGCCACTACGATTTCGTACTTGGTGAAGCAGTATACAACAAAAAAGGTGAGAACTATTGCTACAGCATACACAGCACCAAAGCAGCCACAGGAATGTATATGAACATGGCTGCCGGCGGACAGAACTATGCCATAAACCTATGGAACAACCCTAATGACGGCAATAGCGGAGTGTGGGAGTTTCAACTTGTTAAAGATGGCGATGATAATAACGATGGAAACGTAACTATAGAATATCCGCTACAGGGTAGTTTTGTACGTATTGTTAACAACGTTGAAAAATTCTCAGGATGGAGTCTTGCCGATGTTGGTAAATCGCACATACAAGCACTTTCAGGTAACTACCTAGCCGATGTATGGGAAGTTGTAACAGCCAATGCCCAGACTGACGGACAAGAGATAACCCTACGCAACGTAGCCACAGGACGATATATTAGTGGAACAACATCGCCCATTACACTTGGAGAGACAGCTGTAACATTAAAAAACATATATAATACAAAAACCGGCGATTTCTCTATTCTCGCAAATGGCAATGCAATATTCCCAATGCCCGAAAAAGCAATAAATAACCCCAATACACTTAGTGTAAATGGTATTTACCCCCAAGGAGCAGCATGGGTCTATGAGCCGGTATTTCAAATAACATATAACTGTTACGATGAAAAGGGGAACGAGATAGGCAAGTATTACCAATCGGCAGAACAAAACAAAGAGTACACTTGTGTTGCCCCCGATATAAAAAACATGACTATTAAAGGTTATGGAGAAGAGGGCAACGAAACTGCACCAACATACTCAACACTCGACGGACACAAAACAGTAAAGGTAATATATACACGAAATGCCCATGCCATAACAATAAAATGCAAAGAGGAGCGTGGGGGCATAATAGAGATAATAGAAGAGAGTTGCCCCATAGGAGAATACATAACGCTACAGTACCCCACATACGACCATTACACTTTTGTATCGAGCAGTGTAACCGAAAGCACAATAACGCCCGAAGAGGATACAACGATAAATGTTACATATAAGACCAAAGGAATATGCGGTTTCAAAGCCATTGGTGAAGCAGTATCTGAGCCTGAAGCAGGAAAATCGTATCTACTATTCAATAACAAGAACGAAAATGCCAGAAACGGCTTTCTAAGTGCAGGAGCCATAAATACAAATATAATCACCGACAATAGTGCCAAGTCGGGTGGTCCTGCATATATATGGAACATAGAGAGAGAAGGCAACAATATAAAGGTTGTAAATGAATTAGGTTGCTACATACCAACACTCACCAAAGGCTCGGCAAACAATGCATCGGAGACCGGCGGAGAGTTTACAATATATCCCGGTACAGACGGTACATTCACAGTAAAAGGAACCAACAACCTATATTGGAACGGAAACGACAACCACACCTTCACAGGTTGGACAGACGGACACCCATTCATAGCATACGAATACTATGTAATCCCATATTTTGCAGTAAACACAAAGTGTGTAGATGAACAAGGTACAATACTGCAGAGTAACAGCAGTTATCTCCCCGCAGGAGATAGTTACACACTTAACATTCCTGTAATTGATAGCTATACAAAGATAGAAGTTGCAGGTGGTGTTGTAGGTGTAAACATCGTTAATGACAACATGAATATCGAAATCACCTACATCAACAACAACACAAATATTGAAAATATTGAGGAAGAAAATATTACAGAAGGAATTTTCGACCTTACCGGACGTCGTATTAAAGAGATTACCCAACCCGGAATATACATAGTGAATGGTGTAAAGCAGATTGTTAGATAATCAATTCCAAGAAGAACAAACATAATTTGTTATAATACAGGTGTTCTATAAATTTAATAGGAGCGACTAAAAATGTTTTTTTAGTCGCTCGCTTTTTATTCTATAATCATCCTTTGTTTTATAAAGAATAAGTTTTCTAGTTACAAAGACACGGTCAAGTCCGATAACTTTCTTTAGGGCTAAAATCAACTCAAAAACAATAAAATAGACCGTTTATGCTGCTTTGAGATATTTGTGATATATTTTCTAATATTATGGACTACGGCAACAGTAGCATAATTAAGGAACCATTTTATATTATAGGTATATATATTCGAACAGTTTTAAGCCTATAATCATATAGCGATTTGAACATTATGTTTTTAACAGATGTAGCCGCGCGGGGTGCGAATAGCGAGCATTACAGGGAGAGTGGTATGTGTATATAGAAACAAAAAAAGAACCTTAGATTTTACTCTAAAGTTCTTTCAAAACAAGTGGCGATGGCAGTGCGAAGCCACAGCACTGCTTGCGACGACGAGAATATTCGTGCAAGCAAGAGCATAAGACAATATTTGTATTATGCCGAGCGCAGCCGAATATCGATGTAATCAAATTTATGTTCCCAAAGGAGTCATCGCCCTTTAATATCAATAAAATACATAATACAAAAAAGACCTCAGATATCTCTGAAGTCTTTTAAAAATAAGTGGCGATGACCTACTCTCCCACAATTTAATGCAGTACCATCGGCGCTGTTGG
>CAZEKX010000074.1:0-9437 GCA_964512955.1 uncultured Bacteroidaceae bacterium | reverse complement strand
GTGCTGCAAATTGATGCTTAACAAAATATTTGAATAATTTTCAAACAGCTTCTGATAATGAAGATGAAATCTCTGAATTATATAATAAACTTGAAGGTAAACTGCCTGATGGTCTGCGAATAGGTATATCCAAGCACACTTTAATAATTAAAACAGCAGGAATATATACTGAATATTTGTATCGTAATGATCACAAGGGATATAAAAAACTTTTCAAAGAAATATTTTGACAATAATTGATTATAGAATAATCAGTTTTCGAAAAGTTTCATCATAATAGTTAAAAAAATAATGAAACAATCATGATTAAACCATCAGAATTTATTCATCCCGAAGATGCAGCGGCACTGCGACAGTTGGAGAGTATTCCAGGATTTCCCGCTATTGCAAAGAAAGTATTGGAGTTAGGTTACGAAAAACTGCAATATGGGCTGAATATGGCATCAACCATACGCTTATCCCCTACTCAACTGCCTGAACTATACAAGCACCTCCCACCTATATGTGAACGCTTAGGAATAAAAGAACCGGAGTTCTATTTGGAGATGAATCCAATGCCTAACGCATATACATCAGGAGATACCAGAGTGTTTATTGTAGTAACCTCGGGGCTTGTGGAGATGATGGACGAAGAAGAACTTGATGCTATTCTTGCTCACGAATGCGGACATATCTTGTGCCGTCATGTTGTATATAAGATGGTTGCCGATTATCTTAAAATGGGACTTGATGCACTTGGCATTTTAGGTTCTATTGCAAAACCTGTGGAATATGCCCTTTTGTATTGGAGTCGTAAGGCAGAGTTATCTTGCGACAGATGTGGAAGCATAATCACTTCACCGGAAGTTGTTGCACGTTCAATGGCACGATTAGCAGGTGGTCCCAAGTCAATCACTAACAAAATAAATATGCAGGAATGGGCAAAGCAGGCCGATAAATATGATGAAATTAAGAACGATGGTTTATGGAATAAGACATTGCAGTTAGCCGTTACCATTGGTATGACTCATCCATTCAGTGCTGTGCGTGTTCGTGAAATCCTAAAATGGGGACAAAGTTCACAATATAAACATTTGATACAGAACCTAGAAGCAGAGACATCCGGTAAGACATGCCCTAAGTGCAATAGAGGTGTATGCACTGAATGGGCATACTGCAAATATTGTGGAACAAAACTATAATTCATTCACCAATAAAACATTACAACTATGTTTTTCAACGAAAACGGAATCTTAAATATTGACGAAATTGTCATCAACAATGCATCTTTCAAAACTATTATGGAAGATGGAATAGTAACAGAAGAGGAAATAAAAATGCAGTCTGATAAGGTTGTTACAATGCTTCATGAAATGGAGGCAAAATACAGCCAAGAACAACTTGCAGAGATTAAGAACTTGCTCGTAGAGTCAAGCGTGTTGTACGCTGTGTACAATTTTCATTCAATTCAGAACATTAACAAATAAGAATCATGGCAACTTTTAGCACTAAAAAGATATTATACGGTTCAACATCTTTGATTCCTACTATAGCGAACCATATTCAAGACGAGTTTCAGAACGATGGCTACGAAGTGGCAATGGATGCATTGAGTAGCGGAGGTTATGACATTTCTATCTCAAAGGGTGGCATATTCAAAGCCGTTCTGGGAATGAAAACAGCATTAAAAGTTACACTGCTCCCTCAAGGTAACAACATCTATTTCGAAGCCGGTGTAGGTATTTGGGGACAGCAAGCAATCCCCACAGTAATCTCCATGCTCTTCTTCTGGCCGGTTCTCATTACTCAAATTTGGGGCATGATAGAACAATCCAAACTCGATGATAAAGCATTGGATATTGCAAAGGATGTAGTATATATGAATAACAATAATAGTGCAGTTTCTACTAATTCTAACGGTAGTAAGTTCTGTACTAGTTGTGGTACTAAGAATATAGAATCGGCAAATTTCTGTTGCGGATGTGGCATACCTCTATAATTAAAACAGTTTTTAAATATAGATAACGAAAACTGAAACTACTTTATTCCAAAAAGACGGATATATTGTTGAAAAGAATTAAGGTCAAGACATTATGAATGAGCAGAATAGTTATTATGCTTTTATAAGTTATAATAGTGCTGACGAAAAATGGGCGAAATGGTTACAGCACAGTTTGGAGTATTATCATATTCCCAATGCATTATGCAAAGAATATCCAGAATTGCCCAAGAAAATAAGACCGGTGTTTTGGTATAAACAAGATTTGAGTGGAACAAAACTTAAAAAGTCACTTAATGATGAACTTCGCTCTTCAAAATATCTAATTGTAATATGTTCGCCCGACTCGGCAAAATCGGATTGGGTAAATGATGAGGTTGTGTCATTCATAGAACAAGGTAAAGGAGATAAGATAATTCCATTTATTGTAGCAGGAACACCTCACGCAAAAAATCCCGATAAAGAATGTTTTCCTCCTGCATTACGCAATCTTAGCAGAGATGAAGAGATTCGTGGCATAGATGTACGTAGGAAAGAAGGCAAATCTCATGCATTGGTAGATGTTATTGCTACAATGTTTGGTGTTCGTTTCGATGTGCTATGGCAACGCCACGAGCGCAGAAGAAAGAAAATACGCAATATATGGATAGCAATATTCTCTTTGTTGTTGATATTTGCTTTGGGTATATATGATTATAATAGGACAAAGGTAGAATATTATGCAAACTATGTAGATGTTTATGGTAAACCTGTTGGCATAATTAGATTGACTGAGTCGCAACGTACAAAACGTAATAATAGTTACAGATTTGAGTATCGAAGAATACCATTTGGTGAACCGAACCATTATTCTTGGAGAGTTGTAAAAGTTATATCTGTTAATCATGCATTAATCCCAAAGGAGATTGTTAATACTGAATATAGTATGCGATACCCTATTCAGGAGTATGAATACTATAAAAAGACTGGAAATGTATCACAGGTTTTGTATTGTAATGAAAAAGGGCGCCCGGTCGTAAAATACAATCTTACAAGCAGAGGTAATAAAGTTGCAGCAGTTGCTGATATTTTGGCGGTTGATGAGGAAAAAGGTAGTGGATTTATAGGAGCAGACCAATTGAGTATACTTTATGGTCGAATGGATCTATCAAAATCAAAAGCCAAGATTGTACGCTTTGTATATGAAAGAGATTCATGTGGACGTATTGTTAAGCAGACATTTCATTCCAATAACGATAATAATTTGTATTTAAGTTCAGTTTCAGACGAGAATGGTGCTTATGGTATGTCTTTTGAACTTGACGAAACTGGGCTTACAACCGCGGTTAAATATTTAGATAATAATGGAAACAATATAAATACAAAGAAAGGATTCTCAACTATAAAATACAAATACGATTATTGGACCAATGCTGTATATACGGAGTTTCTGAACATTAACTCTCAGCCGATTACTAACGAATTGAATTGGGCGATATGTACTAATGTTTCTGATGAGTATGGGAATATTATAGAAGAGAATTATTATAGGGAAGAGGGTGTGAGATGCAATTCCAATAGAGGTATTTCTACCATCAGATATGAATACGATTCAAACGGATATCTTATAAATGAACGCTTTTACGGTTTGGATGGTAATCCGGTTCTTAACTATCGTGGTATTGCACGATATAATTATGTATGTGACCGTAAAGGAAATATCGTGGAATCTGTTTTCTATGATGGAAATGATAATATAAAACAAACCATATACGGATTCGCACGGGCATCAAACAAATACGATGATAATGGTAATTGTACCGAGGTTGCATATTTCAATGAAAAAGGAAAACCTTGTATTTCCATCGAAGGCTGTGCAAAATGGACACGTAATTATGACGAACACGGAAACATTACTGAACATTGGTTTTTTGGTACAGATGGTAAACTCTGTCTGTTAGATGGATATACAGCCGGATGGATTGCTGTGTATAACGAAGAGGGGCAATGTGTAGAGAAGAGAAACTACGATTTGAATAAACAACTTGCAAAGTCTGAGTTGGGTTACGCCGTTGTAATAAATTCGTATGATAACTATGGAAATCAAGATGGTGCCACATATTATAATGAGAATAATGAACCTTGCAAGAGTCGAGAAGGCTTTGCCAAGTGGAAGGCATTATACAATGTTAATGGGCAAAAGACACAAGAAACCTACTATGACGAATTAGGGAAACCATGTAACAACGTAAAAGGATATGCTTCTATAAAGATATCATACAATGCTATAGGAAAGGTTCTTTCAATTGCAAAATATGATAAAGATGGCTTATTGGTTAATTAGTGTTGGGATGGTATAACGATAATAAATTAAGGTTATGAATTATGTTATAACATATAGATGTCCTGTATGCGGTAAGGATCAATCATATAACGAGGTTTGTTGTTTTTGCCATTCAAAAAGTAGATTGATTACGGTTGGTCGTAAATCTTGTGAAATTATTATAGATAACATATCTGTATCAAAACATCATCTTGATATAATATTTACACAATCCGAAAGAGATGAATTTTATACAATTATCAATTATGGAATCAATGGTACGGTTGTTGATGGTATAATTCTAAAAAGAAATGAGCGTGTTGTTTTAAAGAATATTACATCACCGATTCAGGTATTATGTGGATCTTGTATCTTAGAATGGGATAGAATTGAAAACATACTAAATTGTGCTTCACGTCATAATATTGCTTTACCATGTAGCACTCAGATTCCTTCAGAAACTGTGCCAGATGCTCCTTCAAATCCTATTACTGATATTATAAGATTTATTACTAAACCATTTACTCTTGTCGCATCATGTGTGCAGACTGTAATAAAGAAAACGAAAAAAGTTCCTAAGAAAAGAATAGATTCATTTTGTCCATCCTTTGTTTCATCTGATAATTTATATGTCTATTCTTCCATTTTTGCTCCGGCAGAAATAAAGCGGAAATCACATTTACAAATACAAGTGTATCTGCATTTGTATGAAGAGGTAGAAAAGGTGAAGTCATTTGCTAAAGAGTCTGACAAGAACGCAGAGAGAAGAGACTATATACCGTTATCGCTTAAATTGAAAAAAGGAGACAAAGTAGATGTTGAATTTGCAGTTTATGGAGAGACTTGTTTAATGTCGGAATGTAAATCTGTAATATGGCAAGGCTCTATTACGAAATGTTCATTTGACTATTATGTACCAAAGGACATTCAAGAAGAAGAATTGAGTTGTAAGGCATTACTCCGTGTCAACGGGGTACCTGTTGGAGAAATGAGGTTTATCACGAATATAGTAACGAATCCAATGGATTTGAATACGGAAATAATATCTCGTAAGTACAATAAAGTGTTTATCTCATACGCACATCAGGATGAAATACAAGTAAAATACCTTGCAGAAGGTTTTAGAATGATGAATACTGATTATTTCTTTGATCGACATTATTTAAAAGCCGGTGACATATTTCCCGAAAAGATAAAGGATTATATAAATCAAGCAGATTTGTTTATCCTTTGTTGGTCGGAAAATGCTGCAAGAAGTGAATATGTGGAAAAGGAACGTTCACAAGCAATGGAACGGCTTTCCCTAAGATTAAACCGGCTGATAAGGCAACATTGTCAATATATCCCATGAGTATTGAACCACGTGCCGAATTACCAGGTGACATGAAGAACTATTATCATTTTGGGGAGTTATAGAATTTTCTAAAACCAAATAAACACAACACAAACATGGAACAATTAATACTACTTGTTGCACTACTACCTATTGTCATCCTTGTGTACTACATATACCATAAGGACAAAAACTCGCCCGAGCCCATTGAGCAATTGGTTAAGGCTTTCTTCCTTGGAGTGTTATCCCTGCTATTGTCTTTTTGTATCTCTATGCCATTTGAAGTAATGGGTCTGTATTCTATGGAACCCACAACGGTGTTGGGAGCAATAGGAACTGCGTTCTTTGGGGCTGCCATACCCGAAGAGATAGCAAAGTTTTGTATGCTGTGGTTGGTGCTACGAAAGAACCCGTACTTCGACGAGAAGATGGATGGTATTGTCTATGCGGTGTGCGTGTCATTGGGCTTTGCGGCACTTGAGAATGTAATATATCTTTTTACCAACCTTGATGCGTTTATTTCTGTTGGCTTGGCTCGTGCTATATTTGCTGTGCCCGGGCATTTCTGCTTTGGTATTATCATGGGATATTACTATTCTTTGGCAAAATTCTATCCTCAGGCTTCAAAGAAAAACTATGCTTTGGCTTTGCTTGCTCCTATTGTCGCACATGGTCTCTATGACTCTATATTGTTTGTGATAGATGTAACCCCTGCCGTAAGTGGTATTCTGTT
Source organism: uncultured Bacteroidaceae bacterium (assembly GCA_964512955.1). GTDB lineage: Bacteria > Bacteroidota > Bacteroidia > Bacteroidales > Bacteroidaceae > HGM04593. The sequence continues at coordinate 3,091 of CAZEKX010000074.1, read as the reverse complement.
GATAGTCTTCCTATTCTTCTGCCACAGAATGTGGAAGCATGGGAGCAGAAGGATTGAAGAGCATCTTAACAGGGATGGTGTTATGTGAATTTAAACCGCATCAATTTTATGAAGTTTGATATCTTTATAAGTTATAAAAGAAAAAGTCTTGCAGTTGCTAATAATTTATATTACAGGTTAACTGTTAAGGGGTATTCTACATTTTTTGATTTGGACGAAATGCGTAAGGATAATTATAACATTCAATTGTTTAATTATATCGAAAATGCAAAGGATGTTTTTGTTCTTCTTGAAGAAGGTTCGCTTGATGCATGCAAGCAAGGTAATTGGGAGGATGACTGGTTCTGTAAAGAGATTGCACATGCTTTAAAAACGAAGCGTAATATTATACCTATTCTTTTTGATGGTTATAAAATGCCCAAACGAGAGTTTTTTCCAGAAGAACTTCAAGAACTATCACTGAAGAATGCTCCTGAATTTTATTTCTCCTATTTCGAAGAGTATTTAATTAAACTTATTGAGAAAGGATATATAACTGCAGAAGCACAAATAAAGAATCAGTCAACATCGATCTTTAAGTTTTATTCGAATGATAACTGCCAAGTTTTTAAGGAAGGTAAATTGGTCTGTTCTTTAGAGGGAATGGCTGATGAACCATTCTATTTGCCGGTTCCGAGAAAAGGGGATTATAGATTTAAGTGCGTAATGACTACGGGAAAAGAAGTGATATTGGATAGTTTTATTGATAAAGATGAAGAGAAAATAATTCAAATCAAGAATGATAAAAGATCTATTAAAATCCCTCGATTATATGTAATTATGTCGTTGCTACTTCTATCAAACGTTTTTGTTATTGGATATTCATGTTATAATTATTTTTCTGTTCCTAAAAGTGAAGAAATGGCAAATATTAAGAAAGAAAATGATATAATTAAACAAAAGCAACTAGAACGAATAGAAACTAACAAACTGCTAAATGAAGAGATTAAAAAGAATATAAATTAAATAGCGTTTATGAAAAAGTATGATATTTTCATCAGTTATCGTCGTAGTTCGTACGATGTGGCAAATTTGATAGCAACAAGGTTGAATGCAGCCGGTTATTCGGTATTTTTTGATATGGAGAAGTTGCGCTCCGGAAAATTTAATGAGCAACTGTTTGACGTTATTGACCATTGTACAGATTTTGTACTCGTGTTACCACCCAGTGCGCTCGACCGTTGTGTGAATGAAGACGACTGGGTGCGCTTGGAAGTGTGTCGTGCAATGGAGAAAAAAAAGATTATTATCCCGGTGATGCTTAATGGTTTCACTTGGCCGACGCCTATGCCTGCCGGGATGGAGGAAGTGCCTAACTACCAGGCGTTGACAGCAAGTTCGGTCGAATACTTCGATTTGGCGATGGAACGGTTACAGAAAAAGTATTTGTTGAGTAAACGCCAACTACCCATTGTTCGTTTGTTGAAGTATGCAGGTGTTTTTATATCTACCTTGTTGGTGCTGTTGGGAATATTATACGGAGTGTTTATTGTTCTATCCAAGGATGTTTGTACGAAACATGCTACAATTATGATGATAGGTGCTGGCAATGTGCATGTTATTGCAGAAGAGAATGATAAATTGGCTAAGGATTGGGAGGATTTCGACAATGCTATAAGCCGTGAGCATCGTCAGGAAAAGATTATACAGTTGCAGGAGGATATGCTCGAACGTATTGATTTGGCTGAAAAAAATGTTACTTCCTCGTTGCTGGATATCGATACTGCAAAAATGGAGATTGCTCCATATCATAGTTTTCTGTTATCCCTTCATGGAATAGATTCTGAAAATCTTGCTGTCGCTTTTCAAATACCAATCGCATTTCGTTCAGGTTTCTTAGAAACGTTGTTTTTTTTACGTGAAACTGTTAAAAGTCCTATAGCACTAAACAGACGTGGATCTATTGCGTTCATGGATAATAATAAGCATCAATTTAATTCTTATTATGCTAGTTTCTTGGCTGATTTGTCTGTTTTCCCTAAATGGAGCAGAAAGGCTTACGATGAATTATCCAAGGATTGGAATTATTTCCCATTGAACTATGAAATAGGTCGGGATATGGATTATTATTTGAAAATCATGAGGTCTGAATCAGAATTGGCAGATGAGGCACTGACACGTTTCTCGACTATGCTTGAACTGCAGGATGCTGCAATAGAAGATTTAGAAAAGAAGTTGGATGATAGTACCATGGGATTTGTTGATAAATTTAGGAAGTTGGAGAATGACGCGGTGCAATCATACGAAAAGATGAAAACAAAATGCACAATTGAAGAGGCTGACGGGCAATGGCATAAGTGGGGAAAGATTAGGCGATGGGGAAGTTATCTGGCAAATCTTGCCGAATGTAGAAATGCTTTGTTGAAATTGGGGACGAGCAGTTCGTCACAAGTTACCTTGGACAAGGTTTACAATGATATGAAAGATATGCTCGACCTCTATTGTTCCAACCATCCCGAATCTCGTGAATATGTGGCTTCGTCTAAACTATATTTTGGTGAAGTGGCTACAGGAAATAGGGAACATGGCGGTGTACTTGTTTATGCTTTTAAGGATGATGCAGTGCATCCTTGTTTGAAGAAGGGGGACATTATTGTGGGGTATGACGGTAAACCGGTGAAAAACTATGATGAACTGAAGGTGGCAAACAGTGCAAATAGTGGTGCAAAAATGATTTTCCTGCGTATAGTTGACGGGCGATTCAAGGCATATGAGGAAACGGTTACCAACACCGACATCATAGGTTTCCTAGAATTAACAGAGGAATAGGAGTTGCTCACTGATAGATTTAACAAATATAATTGTTCTAACAATAAATTTCAAGTTAAAAGTATAAAGATATATAATTATGTACCGCAACCAAAGGATACGAGTAAAATGAGACAACCAAAGTTAAAAGCAACTTCTTATTTTGAAATAGTTCGTACACATAATTAAGAAAGAATAGAATCATAATAAATAGAGATATGAAATCTGAGGTATTTATTAGTTATTCAAGCAAAGATACAACAAAGAAACGAAAGTGAGTGCGAAACGGGGAAAGAATGTTGTC
>CAZEKX010000073.1:0-9647 GCA_964512955.1 uncultured Bacteroidaceae bacterium | reverse complement strand
GCTCAAAGTCGTGAGCAAGGTGGGGATTTTGTTGCACTTCTATCTTGACAGTATATAGCAGGTCGGCAACTATAAAACAACTTCCGCCCACAAATATCAAATCGTTGTCGGCTGAATCGTTTTTGGCGGCTCTTAATGCGGTGGCTACATCGGGGTAACTTTCTCCGCGAAGGTTGTACTCTTTTGCTTTTTGTGCCAACTCTTTGCCTGCCAAAGCACGTTTTACACTTGCCTGCGTAAAGTAGTATGTTGCATTTTGCGGCATTATGGCAAGCACGCTGCTTATATCTTTGTCGTTCACCATGCCAAACACTATGCGAAGTGTATCATATTTTTGTCGTGACAATTGCTTTACTATGTGTGAAATTCCGCCTACATTGTGTCCTGCATCGCATATAACACGTGGCTTCTCTTGTAGTTTCTGCCATCGTCCCATGAGTCCTGTAAGGCTTGTTACACCGCCAAATCCTGCTTTTACAGCCTCTTCGCTTATGTTATATCCTCTTTCTTTTAGAACATGCAATGCTGTAAGTATTGTATTGGTGTTTTTTACCTGATAGTCTCCTCCCAACTCTCCATCTATCGTTCCGTATGTTATGGTGTGGTAACGATAACCGTCGCCAAATGGTGTCGCTTCTGTTAATGGGCACTCATCCTCGGCAAAAAGAATAGGTGCATTGCAACTCTTTGCTTTCTCTTGGAAAACACCTTTTGTCTCTTCGGTAGTCTCACCTATAATCACCGGTATATGTGGTTTTATTATGCCCGCTTTTTCGCGTGCAATGTCGGCATGTCGTTTGCCCAAAAACTGAGTGTGGTCGAGGCTTATATTTGTTATAACACAAGCATCGGGGGTTATAATGTTTGTACAGTCCAAACGACCGCCCATTCCCACCTCTACAACGGCTACGTCTATCTTCTGTTCGGCAAAGTAGGTGAATGCCATTGCAGTGGTGAGTTCAAAGAACGATGGGTGTAACGGTTCAAAGAACTCTTTTTCGTGTTCAACAAAGTTTACTATAAACTCTTTGCTTGCAGGTGTTCCGTTTACGCGTATGCGCTCGCGAAAATCTATAAGGTGAGGCGATGTATATAACCCTACACGGTATCCTGCCGATTGGAGTATTGCCGCAATGGTGTGCGAACATGAACCTTTGCCATTTGTACCTGCTATGTGTATTGTGCGAAATTTTGTATGTGGGTGTCCAAAATGCTCATCGAGCAGTAAGGTGGTATCTAACCCCTCTTTATATGCAGAACTGCCCACCTGCTGAAACAGCGGTGCGCAGTCGAAAAGATATTGGACGGTTTCGTCGTATGTCATATTCCTCTTATTTTTAATCGAAGAAGTTGCGGAAACGTTTGAAGAGGTGTTCCTTTACACTCTCGCTTGGTCGGAAATTGTCGGAATTCTTAAAATTCTCTATTGTCTTTTTCTCCTCTTTCGACAATGTCTCGGGTATGTATACACTAATGTTTACTACAATGTCTCCACGTCCGTATTCATTAAGTGTTGGCAAGCCCTTTCCACGTAAGCGAAGAACCTTTCCGGGCTGTGTTCCTGCTTCGATATTAACTTTTGCGGTTCCGTCGAGTGTCGGTATCTCCACAACACCGCCAAGTGTTGCTGTCGGAATATCGAGCAATAAACTATATACAAGGTCGTTTTCGTCGCGTACAAGTTGTGGGTGTTTCTCCTCCTCAATCTGTATAAGCAGGTCTCCGGGTATTCCGTTGTGTTTTCCGGCATTTCCCTTACCGCGCATGGATAATTGCATACCACCCATTACTCCTGCCGGAATCTGTACCTCTACAACCTCTTCGCCCATTGTAATACCATCGCCACTGCAATGACGACATTTGTCTTTTATTATTTTACCTTCACCGTTACAACGAGGACAAACTGTTTCGCTACGCATCATTCCTAATATGCTCTGCTGTGTGCGCACCACACGACCTGTGCCATGACAGTCGGGGCAGGTCTCTGTTGCGTTGCCTTCGGCTCCGCTACCGCCACAATGCGAACATGCTACATATTTTTTCAGTTTGAACTTTTTTGTAACTCCGCTGGCAATCTCTTGCAGTGTCAGTTTAACTTTTACTCGCAGGTCGCTACCGCGGAAACGTGCCTGTTGGGTACGTCCGCCGCCACCTCCGAATCCGCTAAATCCGCTAAAACCGCTGAATCCTCCACCGAATATATCTCCGAACATAGAGAATATATCGTTCATGTCCATGCCGGCGCCATTGAAACCTCCGCCACCTGCTCCGCCAAGTCCTTCATGACCGAACTGGTCGTAGCGTGCCTTTTTGTCAGGGTCGCTCAATACGCTGTATGCCTCGGCAGCCTCTTTGAACTTCTCTTCGGCATTCTTGTCTCCCGGGTTCTTGTCGGGGTGATACTGTATCGCCATTTTGCGATACGCTTTTTTTATGTCGTTTGCCGATGCGTTTTTATCCACACCCAGCACTTCATAGTAGTCTCGTTTTGCCATATTCTATGTTTTATTCTCCCACTGCTACTTTTGCGTGGCGTATTACCTTTTCGTTAAGCATGTAACCGGTTTGTACACAGTCCAAAACCTTGCCTTTGAGTGCTTCGCTGGGTGCTGGTATCATTGCTATCGCCTCGTGAAAATCGGTATCAAAGTCGGCGCCTTCAGTCTCAATCTTCTGCAAACCGTTCTGTTTTAAGATGGTTACAAACTTACTGTATATAAGTTCCACCCCTGTGAGAATCTCTTGCGCATTTTCATCTTTTGCCATATTGGCAAGAGCACGTTCAAAGTCATCGAGAATGGGCAAGATGGCTTCAATTGCCTTTTCTCCACCATTCTTAATGAGTTCTGCTTTCTCTTTAAGTGTGCGTTTGCGGTAGTTGTCAAACTCTGCCACCTGACGCAGGTATTTGTCCTCGAGTGTGGCAATCTTTTCGTTTGCCTCTTCCAACTGTTTTTCAAGGTTGTTACCTTCGTCGCAACACTCATCTGTGGCAACCTCTTCGGTATTCTCTACAATATTCTCTCTCTCTTCAATGTCCGAGGTATTTATCTCCTCTTCTTTATTATTTTTGCTCATAGTCCTGTAACTATATATCGTGAAACTCTTTTTTATATACACTTACATAATAACAAATAGTTTGCCAATCGGTTTTTTGTGGCAAAATTTCGGCAAAGATACTCTTTTATGCTGAATTCTGTGTCAATTTGGCAGTTTTTAAGAACTGTGCCATATATCTTTGCTGTTTAGGTTTATTAAATAGAAACTCAATTAGGAAAAGAGTAAAAAAATGGTTAAGTTTGCGCAAATATGTCATTAATCCGTAAACTATTAAGATTTTAAAATTATGCAAGTGAATATTCACAAGACGCTACTTTTCTGTTTGAGTGCCACGGCGACACTTGCGGCAGGTGCCGATGATACACCTCGCATGCCCAATGTGGTGCTTATATATGCCGACGATTTGGGTTATGGCGACGTGGGTTGTTATGGTGCAAAGAATGTTGTAACGCCAAATGTGGATATGCTTGCCAATAACGGACTAAGATATACAAATGCTCATTCGGTTGCTTCTACAAGTACTCCTTCGAGGTATGCGCTATTGACGGGTGAGTATCCTTGGCGCAAGAAAGGCACCGATGTGGCAGCCGGTGATGCCGCCATGATTATATCGCCCGAACAATATACGGTTGCCGATGCTTTTAAGGATGCAGGATACACAACTGCGGCAATTGGCAAGTGGCATCTTGGGCTTGGTATCGAAAGTGGTAAACAAAACTGGAACGAGCCACTTCCTGTAGGGCTTGCAGATATCGGGTTCGATTACTCATATATAATGGCGGCGACAGCCGACAGGGTTCCTTGTGTATTTATAGAGAATGGCAGGGTTGCGAATTATGATGCCTCGGCACCTCTCTTTGTCAGTTACGAAAATAATTTCCCCGGTGAACCAACTGCACGTAATAATCCCGAGTCTGTTTATAATCTGAAATCTTCTCATGGGCATGATATGTCTGTTGTAAACGGAATAGGACGCATTGGTTACATGAATGGTGGTGGCTCTGCTTTGTGGAAAGATGAGAATATTGCCGATTCTATTACTGCACATGCGGTGGACTTTATAGAAAAGAACAGTGAAAATCCGTTTTTTCTCTATTTTGCAACAAACGATGTTCATGTGCCACGTTTCCCGCATGAACGTTTTCGTGGCAAGAGTGGAATGGGGCTGCGTGGCGATGCTATAGCGCAGTTCGATTGGTGTGTAGGTGAGATAGTACGTGTGTTGAAAGAGAATGGTCTTTTGGAAAATACATTACTTATACTTACAAGCGATAATGGTGCTGTTGCCGATGACGGCTATGCCGACGATGCCGAGGTGTTGCTTAACGGACACAATCCTGTAGGTGGGTTGCGGGGTGGAAAATATAGTTGCTTCGAGGGTGGAACACGTGTACCTTTTATAGTTCATTGGCCGGTGGTAATTAAAACTCCCGACGTATGTGAGGGTCTTGTATCACAAATAGACTTCATGTGCGAAATAGCCAAAGTCTTAAATATAAAATTACCGGATGGTGCTTCTCCCGACGGAAATCTTTTTGCAGCCGGTTATTGGACCGGGAATGAATCTTTCTCGCGTTACTATGTAGTGGAAATGGCTGCAAATCATACATTGTCGTTGCGTATGAACGATTGGAAATATATTGAACCGAGCAATGGTCCTGCAATGGTGCCGTGGGGACCGAAAATAGAGACAGGTTACAATGCTAAACCACAATTGTACAGGGTTTTTGATGATAGCAATCAGGCGGCTATCCCCGATTATTCATCAGTTCCAGGCGACCCTTATGAAAGGTGTAATCTGGCAGACGAGTATCCCGCTGTCGTAAAATCCATGGCTCAAATGTTAAAACGTATACGTGAGAAACCTGTTCCTTGGGTTATAGAGTATTAATAACTTCTAAATTGGTAATATGAAAAACGAAATATTGCTTACAGCAGAACAAACCAATGCACTTGGTAATCTTAAAATTGCAGAACTGAATGATATGCAGTGTGCGGCAGTGGAGCATTGTCGTGAATCGCAGGGCATGGTGTTGCTCTCTCCCACAGGTACCGGAAAAACACTTGCCTATTTGTTGCCTCTATTGGAACGTTTGAGTTGCGATATACAAGGCGTACAGGCACTTGTGGTTACTCCATCGCGCGAACTTGCAAAACAGGTGTCCGAGGTGTGGCGCACAATGGTAACCCCATTTCGCATGGTGGCTCTTTATGGAGGTCGCTCGGTGCTCGATGAGGTGGCGCAATTGCAGGGCTGTGTTCCGTCGGTGGTAGTGGGAACTCCCGGCAGGCTCATCGATCATCTGGCGCATGGCAATTTGTCATCCGATGTATGTCGTCTGTTGGTTATCGATGAATTTGACAAGTGTTTGGAGATGGGTTTTCAAGACGAAATGGAGCGTCTTGTGTCGTTGTTGCCTGCTGTGCAGGTGCGTTATCTGCTATCTGCCACCGATGCACAAGAGATACCGCTTTTTGCAGGTGTCGATAATGTGCAATATCTCGACTTTCGTACAGGGGAGCAACCCTCCTTACGCATGAATTTCTATAAACTTACCACAACACCCGACGATCGTCTGCAACAACTTTATAACCTGTTGTGTGCCATAGGGGGCGAACCGGCAATAGTCTTTTGTAATTTTCGCGAGAGTGTCGAGGAAGTACGCCGTTTTCTCTCTGCCAATCGTCTGCAGGTTGCGGCATATCATGGTGCCATGGAGCAGAAAGAGCGTGAGTTGTCGCTCTATCGTTTTGGGAGCGGATGTGTGAATATCCTTGTGAGTACCGACCTTGCATCTCGCGGGTTGGATATAAAAGATGTGAAACATGTGGTACATTTTCAACGTCCCATGACACCGGAAATATACACGCATCGCAACGGACGTACTGCACGCTGGGAATCGGGTGGTTCGGTCTATCTCTTCTCCTATCACGAACATCCGTTGCCCGAATTTGTTACCACTGATATAAGTGAATATCGCATGCCTAAACGACTCTCTATACCCGACATGCCTCAGTGGGTTGCTTTATATATAGGAAAAGGTAAACGCGATAAAATAAGTCGTGGCGACTTGGTAGGCTTTTTTATTAAGAAAGGAGGCCTGAAACCCGATGAACTTGGAGCAATAACAGTTTTCGACCGATATGCCTACATAGCGGTTAAACGAAACAGAGTTCGCGAGTTATTGTCGTTAGTGGCAGGTGAAAAAATAAAAGGCATAAAGACCATAATAGAACCTGTGAGAAGATAAATAGTATTAAATCCTATAAATTTGTTCGTCTTTTAGTTTTATTTAATAAAAAAATGCTATATTCGCGACCTCAATTGTTGTTAAAATGACAACAAGGAATTTTTGTTTACGAAAATTTAAAATGCGATTATAGAATTATGAAGAAATTTAATTTTAATGCCGGCCCATCTATTTTGCCGCGCGAAGTTATTGAGGAGACAGCAAAAGCAGTTCTCGATTTAAACGGAATAGGTCTTTCCTTACTCGAAATAAGTCATCGTTCAAAGGATTTTCAGGCTGTGATGGATGAGGCTGTTGCTCTCTTCAAGGAGTTGCTCGATATTCCCGAAGGCTATTCTGTACTTTTCCTTGGCGGTGGTGCAAGCATGCAGTTCTGCATGGTTCCTTATAACTTCCTGGAGAAGAAGGCTGCCTATTTGAACACCGGTACATGGGCAAATAAGGCTATGAAAGAGGCAAAGAACTTTGGAGAGGTTGTAGAGGTTGCATCTTCAAAAGATAAAATATACAGTTACATCCCCAAGGATTATGTAATCCCTACCGATGCCGACTATTTCCATATTACAACAAATAATACCATCTACGGAACCGAAATACGTAAGGATATTGATTGTCCGGTACCCCTTATAGCCGATATGTCTTCCGATATATTCTCACGTCCTGTAGATGTCAGCAAATATACATGTATCTATGGTGGTGCGCAAAAGAATCTTGCACCTTCGGGAGTTACCTTTGTTATTGTTAAGAACGATGCTCTTGGCAAGGTTTCACGTACCATCCCCACAATGCTCGACTATCGTACACATGCCGAAAACGGTTCAATGTTCAACACACCTCCTGTGTTGCCCATATATTCTGCTATGTGTACATTGCGTTGGATAAAGGCACAGGGTGGTGTAAAAGAGATGCAACGTCGTGCTTTGGAGCGTGCCGAACTGCTCTATGGCGAAATAGACCGCAACCCTCTCTTCCGCGGAACAGCGGCAACTGAAGATCGTTCGTTTATGAATATCGACTTTGTGATGGCAGACGAGTATAAAGAACTTGAGGCCGATTTTATGGCTTATGCTGTTTCCAAAGGTATGGTAGGTATAAAAGGACATCGTTCTATTGGTGGTTTCCGCGCGTCGTGCTACAATGCATTGCCTCTTGAGGCTGTGCAGGAACTTGTGAACTGTATGAAAGAGTTTGAGAAGAATCATTGATAAAATATTGCAACTATGAAAAAGGTGCTTGTTGCAACGGAGAAACCCTTTGCTCCCGTTGCTGTTAAAGGAATTAAAGAGGTGGTCGAGGGCGCAGGTTACGAACTCGTACTGCTCGAAAAATATACCGATAAGGCGCAGTTGCTTGCTGCTATTGCCGATGTCGATGCTGTAATTGTGCGTAGCGATATTGTAGATGCCGACGTTTTGAATGCGGCAAAGAACCTTAAAATCGTAGTTCGTGCCGGTGCCGGTTACGATAATCTCGATTTGGAGTCGGCTACAGCGCATGGTGTGTGTGCCATGAATACTCCCGGACAGAACGCGAATGCTGTTGCAGAATTAGCATTGGGCTACATGATATACGGAGCGCGTAACACCTTCAACGGCACATCGGGCTTTGAGTTGAAGGGCAAGAAACTCGGTATTCAGGGTTTTGGTAATATCGGTCGTCTGGTGGCACGTCTTGGTGTTGCTTTCGGCATGGATATATATGTTCACGACTTGTATGCTCCCGACATTAAAGAGGCTGCTCAAGGATATACCATTGTCGACGATGTTCGCGACCTCTACAAAAACTGTAACTTCATTTCGTTGCACATACCTGCCACTCCCCAAACAAAGGGTAGTATAGGTAAGGAATTGGCTGGTTCAATGCCTAAGAATGCAGTGCTTGTGAATACAGCACGTAAAGAGGTTATTAATGAACCCGAATTGTTAGAACTGCTTGCCGAGCGTAACGATTTCAAATATATTACCGATATTGCTCCTGTTGCTCTCGACGAATTTGCAAAATACGAAGGTCGTTTCTTTGCTCCTCCCAAAAAGATGGGTGCACAGACAGCCGAGGCAAATATCAATGCCGGTATTGCCGCTGCACGTCAGATAGTAGACTTCTTTGAGAACGGTAACGAGAGATTCAGATTAAACAAGTAAAAACAATGGCTATAATAAAACCATTCAAAGGAGTACGTCCGCCGAAACATCTTGTGGAACAGGTGCAGAGCCGTCCCTACGATGTGCTTAACTCCGACGAGGCACGTGCCGAGGCCGGTGATAACGAGATGTCGCTCTATCACATTATACGTCCAGAGATAGACTTTCCTGTTGGCACCGATGAACATGCTCCCGAGGTATACGCCAAGGCTGCCGAAAACTTTGCAAAATTTCAGCAGAACGGTTGGTTGCTTCAGGACAACAAAGAACAGTATTACATCTATGCGCAGACAATGAACGGCAAAACTCAGTATGGTCTTGTGGTTTGTGCATACGTCGATGATTATATGAACGGTGTCATTAAAAAGCATGAACTGACACGTAAGGATAAAGAGGAAGACCGTATGAAGCATGTTCGTGTGAACGATGCAAACATAGAACCGGTATTCTTTGCATTCCCCGACAATGAACAGTTGGCGAGGATTGTTGCAAAGTACACATCTTCTGCTCCCGAATACGACTTTACGGCACAACTCGATGGCTTCCGCCATCAATTGTGGATTGTAGACGGTGATGAAGATATAGCAACCATAACAGCCGAATTTGCCAAGATGCCGGCGTTATACATTGCCGACGGACATCATCGCTCGGCTGCTGCGGCATTGGTGGGCAAAGAGAAAGCCGACAATAACCCCAATCATCGTGGCGACGAGGAGTATAACTACTTTATGGCAGTATGTTTTCCTGCGAACCAACTGACCATCATCGATTACAATCGTGTGGTAAAGGATTTAAACGGTCTTACAGCCAATGAATTCCTTGCTGCATTGTCGAAAAATTTCATTGTGGAACTTAAAGGCTGCGAAGAGTATCGTCCGGTGGCACTGCATAACTTTTCACTTTATCTCGAAGGTAACTGGTATAGTTTAACCGCAAAACCCGGAACATACGACGATGGCGACCCGATAGGTGTGCTCGATGTTACAATATCTTCGAATCTTATACTGAACGAAATATTGGGTATCAAAGACCTTAGAACCGACAAACGTATAGACTTTGTCGGTGGTATTCGTGGTTTGGGTGAGTTGAAACGTCGTGTCGATAGTGGAGAAATGAAGGTGGCACTTGCTCTCTATCCTGTATCGATGAAGCAACTTATAGATATTGCCGATACAGGTAATATAATGCCTCCCAA
>CAZEKX010000072.1:0-9738 GCA_964512955.1 uncultured Bacteroidaceae bacterium | reverse complement strand
CAGTTGGTTGTTGATGCTGCTTGGGCAAACCTCCCCGCAGACCCCGTAGTAGAGCGCGACGAACCCGACTTCATAAAGAACATTGTTCGTCCCATCAATGCACAGGACGGTGCATCGCTCCCCGTTTCGGCATACAAAGATATGATTGACGGTACATGGCCCTGTGGCACATCGACATACGAGAAACGCGGTGTAAGCGCATTCGTTCCCAAATGGGATATGGAGAAATGTATTCAGTGTAACCGCTGTTCATACGTTTGTCCTCATGCTTGTATACGTCCGTTCGTAATGGATGAGCAGGAGGCAGCAGGATTGAACGCAAGCAAGTTGGAGATGAAGGCTCCCGCAGCGTTCAAAGGCATGCAGTTCCGCATACAGGTGGGTGTACTCGACTGTCTTGGTTGTGGTAACTGTGTCGATGTATGTCCCGGCAACCCCAAATTGGGTGGCAAGGCTCTTACAATGGTTCCTCTGGAGCAAGAGAGAGGCGAGGCTGCAAACTGGGATTACTGCGTGAAGAACGTTAAGAGCAAGCAAGCACTTGTAGATACAAAGAGCAACCCCAAAAACTCACAGTTTGCAACACCGTTGTTCCAGTTCTCGGGAGCATGCTCGGGTTGTGGTGAGACACCTTATGTAAAACTTATCACTCAGTTGTTCGGCGACCGCGAGATAGTAGCCAATGCAACAGGTTGTTCATCTATCTACTCCGCTTCGGTACCCTCTACACCCTACACCACCAACGAGAAGGGCGAAGGTCCCGCATGGGCAAACTCACTATTCGAAGACTTCTGTGAGTTTGGTTTGGGTATGAAACTTGCCGAGAACAAGATGCGTGCACGTCTTGAGCGTCTGTTCACCGAGATGCAACAGTGCGACTGCTGTAACGACGAGTTGAAGGCTCTTGCACAGCGTTGGATTGAGAACCGCGAAAATGCCGAAGTAACAAAAGAGATTGCTCCTGCTATTGTTGCCGCTTGCGAGGCTTGCGACTGCGACAAGTGCAAAGAGGTGCTCAGCATAAAACAATATATCATCAAACGCTCACAGTGGATTATCGGTGGCGACGGTGCATCTTACGATATCGGTTACGGTGGTTTGGACCACGTTATCGCATCGGGCGAGGATATCAACATCCTGGTATTGGATACCGAGGTATACTCTAACACCGGTGGTCAGGCTTCTAAATCGACACCTCTCGGTGCTATTGCAAAGTTTGCTGCTGCAGGTAAGCGTATACGCAAGAAAGACCTTGGTATGATTGCCACCACATACGGTTACGTATATGTAGCACAGATAGCAATGGGTGCAAGTTACGACCAGTGTCTGAAGGCTATTCGCGAGGCAGAGGCTTATCCCGGTCCTTCACTCGTAATTGCATACGCTCCCTGTATCAACCACGGTATTCGCAAGGGTATGGGTAAGGCACAGGCAGAGCAAGCAGCAGCCGTTGAGTGCGGTTACTGGCATCTGTGGCGTTACAACCCCGCTTTGGAGGATGAGGGCAAGAACCCCTTCACACTCGACAGCAAAGAGCCCCAGTGGGATAAGTTCCAAGAGTTCTTGCAGGGCGAGGTACGTTACGCATCACTTGCTAAGCAGTTCCCGGCAGAGGCACAAGAGTTGTTCAACGCTGCCGAAGGCATGGCTAAGAAACGCTATGCAAGTTACCAGCGTATGGCAAAGATGGATTGGAGCAGCGAGGAATAATATTTCCTCCAATATATATAACAATCAGGGTGAAGTTCTTTAGAACTTCACCCTGATTGTTATATAACTCCTAAAGGTGTATAAATTAAACAAGGTTCAATTATCTACCGGGATATTAGGTGAGAATGTGTTATATGTTTTACTGTATCTTACAAGAGTTACATCCTTAGGCCACATAGGATTATCACTATCCAAGTGCCAATAAAGCGTTGTATCATTAACCAATGTCAATGTAACATTATCGTAACCCAAAGTAAAATTATCGGACGGGAGATAAAGATGTTTGCGATTTATGCGCCCTTTAAGTGTATCACTCTCGCTTATCAACGGAATAGATATTTGAGGTATTTCAAAACCAATATTATCAAATTTAGGATAAAATTGAACCTTTCTCGCAATTGGAATATATAAGAGGGATATAAGTATCGAGTCATTACGTTCGCTTACCGATAAACTTAAGTCCTTATAATTTTCAATAGACCTCCATGAACCACTAAATGGATGTAGGACAAAATTACTTTTAAGGCTATCATCACCATCGGATATATGATGCAATAGATACAGGTTTTCGAACGTAGTTATACGAAACTCTGTATTTTCACGTGATAATTTGAGATAAACTTCATCTGTTGCCACAACAAAACCGTCCGGCTTGTAGTTTTCGTCCCAAAAAAGTTCCTCCTTGGGGAATTTATATATTGACGCAAGTTTAGTATCTTTAAAAAAGGCTATATGATAAGTCTCGGAATGAGGTTCTATATAAGCACCTAAATCTATTTGTAAATCGGGTGGTAAATGGTAATAATTATAGGAGTTCCCCGAGTAGTAAATCATAGTATCCCATTCAAAGTCCATTACTTCGGAAAAATCTATCACACACTCTGTTGTGTCGTTACCTTGCTTCATCCACTCTTGCCAATGGCTTTCTATAGATTTTTCCACTACGGTTTTTGGTCTATAACGGCGAAAGCAAACAAACAGGATAATGGCAACTATTATAATAAGCAGAAAAGCAATCAATATTTTAAATATAGTTTTAATTATACGCACTATAAAACTTAATTCTGTCATAATTAAATAAATAGATTACTATTAAATACTAATATATATACTTTTTTATGGTTCTTTTTATATAACCCTTTGTTTCGTCTGGATAATATCCATTAGAATCTAAAATATTAAAAACATTATAAATTTTTTCATAAAGTTCTTTTGACAATTTACGTTTTTCTACATGCCAAAAACCATCATTTCCTTTTTCGGCAGTATATAGTCCATTATCTTTAAATTCTTTTAATACAATTAATGCTAAATCATGCATATTATAATTCCTATAATTAGTACCAATTTTTCTACCTATTTCATTATTTAAAAGGTCTACGGTTTGGTCGGCATCGCTAATATTACTAAATTTTCTTATAGACAAGTCTACATTAGGATTCACTTCATGTACATTCCCTACATTCTTCGCGATTTCGTTACCATATTTTGAAGCGATTTTTGCTTGCCATAATACATGTCGAACTGCACCATTCTCACTACCCTCATCCATTTCCTTTTTTTTAGAACCTCTTAAAATTTCTTCTCGAGTTGCAAAACGAGATGCACTTGTAGAAATATTTCTTGAATTATTAAAAACAGTTCCTATATCATATGCTATCATAGGATGTTTTATAGCAAATAATGCAGTTTTTACATCTGGAGAATATTTTAAACTGCCATAAGTTCCTAATCCCAAAGCAATTGCTGAAGTTGTTGATTTATTAATTAATGACCCTCCAACATTCTTGCTTTTTGTCCCTGAATAAGAATTAATATTATCATTTACATAATTATATTTGTATTTTTCTCTTGAAGAATTATGCAAGTCATTCTTCCTTTCTTTATTATTAATATTTCTCACAGTATTTCTTATAGGAACTTGTACGTTATTCATCGATAATGCTCTCATTATTTCGGGACTCCAATATGCAACTCCACCATTTTCTAGAGGATAACCACCCCTATTACTATATTTTTCCAAAACATAATTTGGAGCATATATTACAGTTCTTTTTTCGGCACCATTATCCATTTCTTCACGCAACATATAAACATTAGGGTCTTCTTCATCTCCATAACTAAAACGATTAAGAAATACATTCTTCTTTTTCTCTTCGTTTAATCTATCAATATTATCGAATATAAAATCCATAAATATAACATTTTTATATGGCACAAAGATATATTGATATATTAGACCAATAGTTGTAGAAATATAACAACAAATATAGTTACAAACGAGCGAAAAGCAAGTTTATACTCAACTTATTTTATAGAGAAAGTATTCTCTAAATTATTACAGAAACAAAAGAGTGTATAAATTAAACAAGGTTCAATTATCTACCGGGATATTAGGTGAGAATGTGTTATGATTCTTTTTTAATTGTTCAAAGGTAATTATTGACGGTAACATTTCCCAATGGTCTTCGGTCTTCCATAATAATGTAGTATCATTTAAAAGTTTTAAACTGATGGAGATACTATTCGAAGATTTAGGTACTCCTTCGATTCCGAAGTTCTTAGTATGTAAAATTCCGTTTGCAACAGTGGAATCTTTTGATTGCCTCATTACCAAAGAAGGAATCATGAAACCATCGGAATCACGATAAGTATCTACACTTCTTCTTACACTGTCGCATATAATACCATATGTTGCAGCAAGCAGTGAATCTCCACTCGTTCCAATTTTTAAAAACAGAAATGACTTATCTCTCTCTATAGTTGCATGCCATTTTCCAGAGAATGGAGATAATTGATCTGTAGATTGTATTTCAGCGTCGGGATATTTGTTGATATGTTTAACCTTAAAATACCCCCAATAATTTATCAGATGAAATGCAGTATTCTCTCTTGGCAGTTTCAAATAGGGCTTATCGATAAGAAATGCAACACCGTATGGTGGCTCGATACGAGATTCAGGCAAGCGGAATTCTTTTACACAGGAATCGTGCAACATGTAGCGTACGCATCTTGCATGGTTCGAAGCAGGTGTTAGTTTAAATCCCAAATCAATCTGTTCGCTTGGCGGTAATTCAAAATAATCATCCACATCGCCTGAGTAAAAGACCATAGTATCCCATTCAAAGTCCATTACTTCGGAAAAATCTATCACACATTGTGTACTATCATTTTCTTGTGCACTCCATTCTTCCCAATGTAAACGAGTTAATCGTTCAAATTTACATTCAATGGAGTCGATATAACGCAACAGCATAATAGAAACAACAGGAGCAATTACTATGATAAGACATAATAAGAATACACCTACAAGTAACAATGCAACCAATCGTATATTTTTTTTCAAAATATTTTATAGAGGAAGAACTCTTTAAATTCTTACAGAAACAAAAAGGGTGGAATTTTGCTTTCCACCCTTTAAAACTGAGATTATCGTTTTCTTGCAGATTTTATAGGATACAGAAGACCTTGTTTTTCTGTTATCCTTGCCTTTGCCGAACCAAAATTAAGAGCAAGATCGAGCAAGATTGGAAGATGGTTGGCGTCGTTGGTTACATAAAAATCTATTACACTGCGCTCTTTGCCATCCTTCATCTTTACAAGCGATACAACAAGACAATCGTATTCATGACCATCATCGGCTTTTGTGCGTGCTTTTCCACGATAGATAAGGTGTTGGGGTTCTATTCGCCTACCTGTAGCAACAAGAAAGGTGAGGCGGTCGCCTGTCTTGAGAGATGAAAAGTCCAATGTGCGTGCGTACGCAAGCAGACTCATCATATCGTAAACGGTATCGTCTACCACATCCTCTTTATAAACCGTTGGTTCGTCATCGCGTTTATAACTCTGCCATACCTTTATTTTGCCATTGTCGAGGTACTCGTAACGTACCTCATTGAGATAGTATCGCTTACCCTCTGCCGAAGCCTTACGATAGTAGAGCGGACGGCTGTCGGCTGTGAACACAGTTGTCAGTGTGTCGCGCATACGGAAGAACTTATCGGCATACTTATTTGTAGAACTGAGTAGTGTCATTCTTTGCGCTGCCATACCATTATAAACTGTGTCGCGTATGACAAGTGATGCATTGCCTGCCTTTACCCATACAAATTTCCAATTGAAATAGAGATTGCATTTAAGTGTTTCACCCGATTTGTAGGCAGGTGAAACCTTTAGACCTATTGCCGACGAAGATATTGCCGGTGTGAACAATAGTATCAGTATGACTATCTTTGTAAAGAGGTGTTTCATTACTAATTAAACTTACGTTCTGCATTACGATTGCGCTTAACGCGCTCCTTGTCGGGTTTTTGTTTCGTTATCTCCAACGGCTTCTGTTTCTCCAAAGGAGAGTTTATATCCCAGTCGTCCTGTGAATATTCAAACAGGGCACGTAGTTCGAGCATGTTGGGATAGTAGAAGACTCGTTCGGGTTGCAGTTTCTTGGAATAGTCGCCTGTGTCCCAAACACCGTTGCCATTATCGTCCATGAGCAGACGCAGATAGTACTTTCCGGGGCGGATAAAGTAGAAAGAACAGCGGTTGTTCTCTGTAGGTTGCGATGCAACAACAGTTCCGCTCGAAGCCAACAGTTCCACTATTGCATTGTTCCCTGTACCGGGAATATTGAGATGCAGTACAGCATATTCATCGAGAGAGCGGAATCTTATTTTCTCACTGAATGGGAACGATGTGCCACCATACAAACCATGAAATGCCGCTGAATCTATTTTAAGTTCGTACTGTTCCTGGGGACGCCATTCGGCATAAATTTTATAACGACGGATATTTTCTTCGTCCTGACGGAAGACAAATGGGATACTGACCCATGTAGAGTCGTTCACCGCCTTTGTAAGATGTATTGCCGCAGTGTCGATAGAAAGCAATGGTTCCACAAACTCTATGCGACAATCGGCATTGACATCCATTGTGGATGCGTTGAGCGATTTTATTTTCAATTCTTTCGTTGGCGGAACATACACAGGAGGATTATCCTCGTCGTAATCTTTACGTTTCCTAGCCTTCTTAAGGAACTCCTTTTCGGCTTTTTCGTATGCCTCTTGTTCATCGGCAATTACTCTTGCACGCGACTTGCGCGGTGTAAGAAGTATTGTGTCGCAACGTGGCACAAACATGTTCAAAGTATCAAGAACATTGTATGTTACAGCCAAAGCAAGTGTGTCCATGTGATATATTGCACTATCCTTTATCCAATATTGCAATGTATCTTTAGTGCTGTTGGCATTGAGAACAAAAGCATCGGTAGCATCGAAGTTCAACCCCTCGACCTTAGGCAATGTCTCGTTTGGAGCAGAAAAGAAGAGTGTAAAATTATTATGCTCCTTACGAGGATATTTAAGCAACGACTGCATATAGAATGCTTCGCTGAAGGCACGTAGCACCAGATTGTCGGGTTGCAGACGTGTATAAGGCACAAAGCGTATGCTGTCGATGGTGAGACTGTCGCGCCAGATTGTGTCGGCACGTTCCGCTCGTGTGGCAAACGGCTCTATGACCTGTTCCAAAAAGGCTATGTTTTCACTTTTCTGGTCGAACAAGAAGTTATTATTGGCATCGGAAAGAGCAAAAATCTTATACTTACCGGGAGCAACACCCTTTATATTGAAATGTCCGCGACTGTCGGTGCGCGATACTCTTTCGAGGGATTTTTTATAGAAAGCAGAGTCGTCTCCTGCTGTATATAACCCCACCAGCATACCTTTTATAGGTTCTAAATCCCTTGCATTAAGCACCGTACCCGATACGCCCAAGGTATCGACTGTATTACCGGTGGAGAAGACGTACGAGAAATTCTCTAACGGATTACCTTCGTTATTATCGACTATGGCATCGTTGAAGTCTATTGAATAGGTGGTGTTTGGTATAAGGGAATCGTTCAGTTGGATTGTTATTCGTTTGCCATTGGATTTTATTTCGGGCATCTCCTTTTGTGGAGGAGATATCACCACCTTTTCGAATGCGTTCTGCAATTTTATATACTCATCGAAGTTCAGTACAACCTTTTTATCGGTAACATGCAACGCGTTGGGTGCCGGTGTTCCGACAAGGAACACAGGAGGGTCTTCGTCGTAAGGACCACCATCGGGGGAGCCAATGCTTGCACAAGCAACGAACAATACGATGACAGATAATATATATACTATTGCATACTTCTTTGACATACTGTTATTTATTCATTATGATAAGTTCTTCGATATATTGACGGCTGTTACTTAAACGAGGTACTTTATGCTGACCGCCTAATTTACCTTTACTTTTGAGCCAGTCATTAAAAAGCCCTGTACGTGCCTCAACTATTTCCAGTGGTTGCAGTGTTATATTTTTATAACGTTTAGCCTCGTAGTCGGAGTTTATTTGTTGAAGTGTTGTATCCAAGATGTCGGCAAAACGCTCCATGGAGTCGGGGCGTTTCGAGAACTCGATGAGCCACTGATGACGGCAACGTGCATCGGCATCCATAAATACAGGAGCCGCTGTATACTCGTTCACCTGAGCACCTGTTTCAAGACATGCCTTTTTTAGACCCTGCTCGGCATTATCGACCACCAACTCTTCTCCAAACGCATTTATAAAATGTTTTGTTCTGCCTGTTATAACAATTTTGTATGGGTCTTTGCTTGTAAAACGTACTGTATCGCCTATCATATATCGCCACAAGCCACAAGAGTTACTTATGAGCATGGCATAATTCTTTCCAACCTCTACTCCCCACAAAGGAACAACTGTAGGATTGGGAGAGTCCAACTCGTCGAACGGAATGAATTCGTAGAAGACATCGTAGTCTATCATGAGAAGCATAGCAGGATCGGCAGGGTCGTTCTGTATACCAAAGAAACCCTCACTGGCATTATATGTCTCCATGTACTTCATATCTGGTTTACGTATCAATTGCTGATACTGTTCACGATAGGGTGTAAATGCCACACCTCCATGGAAGAAGACCTCGATATTGGGCCATAACTCTTCGACACTGTTTTTGCCTGTTATATCGAGCATATGCTTGAGCACAGCCATCATCCACGATGGAACGCCCGATAGATTTGTTACATTTACATTGGCTGTGGAACGTGCTATCTTGTCCATTTTCTCTTCGAAGTCGCTCAACAAGGCAATGGACTTATGTGGAACACGTATATAGTTTACAAACGGATTTACATTCTCTATGAGAATTGCACTGAGGTCGCCCACAAGAGCATTTGGCAGGTTATAGTTTGGAGCATGACTGCCACCCAGTATAAGCCCCTTACCGGAAAGCATGCGGCTCTTTGGGTTGTTATGTAAATAGAGAGCAACAACGTCGGTAGCACCTTTGTAATGAACCTGTTGAAGACCTTGTGAAGTAACAGGAATAAACTTACTCTTATCGTTTGTTGTTCCCGAGGATTTTGCATACCAACGGCAACCGCCTTTCCACAAGATATCGGACTCACCATGACGCATTCTGTCGATATATCCTTTTAAGGTCTCATAATCCTGAACACCTACAGACGATGCGAAATTTTCGTAGTTACGAATATTACTGTAGTTGTGCTTAACGCCCCACTCGGTGTTGGTAGCGGTCTTTAACAATTTGGTAAGTACTCTGCTCTGAATAGCCTCAGTCTCTGTTGCATATTTTGCTATTGCCTTTGCTCTGTGGCTAAGGATAACTCTTACCGGTGCTGTTATATTCATAGTTCTGTTACAAAAAAATAAGATATCTCTTAATTTTACAGGCAACTCTGTCTGTGTGAAACAATAACAATAATTGTTATTAAGCGACAAAGTTAATACAAAACACCGGAATAATCAACCGAAATTGCAATAATAGTGCATTTAAAACTAACGGTTAACGCATTAGAATAAAATATCGTAAATACTGAAAATAGTAATTTAAGCCATAATAATTTGGCTGTATAAGGTATTATTACGATTTTTCATTAATTTTGCAGTCTGTTAAGAATATAACTATATTCATTAGTGTCCCATAAAAATTAGGGACGAGTTAAACATTAAATAAATTAGGCC
>CAZEKX010000071.1:0-9995 GCA_964512955.1 uncultured Bacteroidaceae bacterium | reverse complement strand
TAAATTATACGTTTACATAAAAATATTTTTCAATAAAATTCAAACAGCTTCTAAAAATTTATCTCTTATTTATTTGTCAAGTAGTGTTCAGCCTCCATAGCCGCACGACAGCCACTGGCTGCGGCATTTATAGCCTGACGATAACGGGAATCGGCTACATCACCTGCCACAAACACTCCGGGAACAACTGTCTTAACACCACTTGCATCGGTAGAAACAAAGTAACCTGTTTCGTCGGTCTTAAGATACTTTTTAAAGATGTCGGAATTGGGTTTATGACCTATTGCAAGAAAGAATCCGTCTATTGCAAGAGCGTAATGTTCCTCGTCGGGTTGTCCCAAACGTTTCACCAGATGTACGCCCTCTACACCATCTTCGCCAAATAGTCCTTCGGTGTTATGTTCAAATAGAACCTCAATTTTGGGGTTGTTCAACGTGCGGTCCTGCATAGCCTTCGATGCACGCAAGAATGGTTTGCGAACAATCAGATACACCTTGGATGCCAACGAAGCCAAATAGTTTGCCTCTTCGCAGGCAGTGTCGCCGCCACCTACCACAGCAACAACCTTCTTACGATAGAAGAAGCCATCGCATGTAGCACATGCACTCACACCCATACCCTGATATTTTATCTCGTCGGACAAACCAAGGTATTTTGCAGCAGCACCTGTTGCAATAATCACGGTATCTGCCTCAATCACATCGCCATCGTCGAGTGTTACCTTGTAGGGAAGAGTATCGAAATCGACATCGGTTACAACTCCCGGACGCACATCGGCACCCACATTCACAGCCTGCTGACGCATGTTATCCATGAGTTCTGGACCTGTTATACCGTTGGGAAAACCGGGAAAATTCTCTATAACGGTTGTCTGTGTGAGTTGTCCGCCGGGTTGCATACCCTCAATAAGTATCGGAGAGAGATTAGCACGTGAAGCATAAATTGCTGCGGTATATCCGGCAGGACCGGAACCTATTACCAAACATTTTGTTCTATCCATAATTCAAAATTATTATATACGTTATTTATTTATCAGTTCATATCTACTACCTCGGCATTGGGATAATCCTCAACCGGGCAACGATAAATGCGGTCGTTAAAGGTTCTGTGCGGATTATAGTCCTGTATAACAAGTTCGGTATAACCGTCGCCGTTCATATAAATTCTAATCTTTTCCGGCAACACAACCTCATCGAGCAGATAAACAACCACCTTGTCTATTCCTGTATCGGAATTTTCGGAGAGCAGTGTTATCACCTTGCCGTCGTCATCATTCTCAACAGAGCATTTATAGCCCTGTTTGTACAGTTGCATAAGATATACCGGTGAAAAGTTCTGCGCACCATCATCTTCGGGCGACATTTTATATATTTCATCGGTCTGTTCCATGTAACTCCACAGGGTTGTACCGTCGCACCATATTTTCATATTGTTCAGCAACAACACATAACGTTCGGTAAAACCGCCCGATGGATTTTTATCTATGCGCAAACTGCCATCGTCCAAGAACAACAGAGTATCATCGGCATCGTACATGGCAAATGCGAATCTCATTTGCAACGGATAATCGGCTTGCATTTTTGCCGAAACCTTTTCGAGCATATCAACAGCATCCTTTTCGTTTGCACCGGCAAAAAAAGGTAAAAGTGAGAACAGAAGCAACAATACCCCCTTCATAACATCAATTGTTAAGAATAGACTTTAGACGGAACTCCAAGTCGGCTTCGTCGGCACAAAGCACCTGACGCGGTTTACTACCATCCTGCTCACCCACAATACCCATGCGACATAACTGGTCCATAAGACGTCCGGCACGGTTAAAACCAATCTCGAATTTACGCTGTAACAACGACACAGAACCTTGCTGGTGTATAACAACGGTACGTGCAGCATCCACAAACAGAGCATCGAGTTTGTCGACAGAGACACCACCCGTCGCCACAGAAGAACCGGACGACGTACCACTCTCACTCGACGACTCGTCGGGTTCGGGCAGTATGTAGGCACTAGGATAAGCCTGTTGTTTGGCAATATATGCACACACGCGCTCCACCTCTTTTGTCTCTACCAGAGCGCACTGCACACGTACAGGGTCGTTTCCTGCAAGGAACAGCATGTCGCCCCTACCCTGCAACTGGTTTGCACCCGTACGTTCCAGAATTGTACGCGAGTCAATTTGTGATATCACGCGGAATGCCATACGTGCAGGGAAGTTCGCCTTAATGATTCCTGTGATAATATTCGTTGTTGGTCGCTGTGTT
This sequence comes from uncultured Bacteroidaceae bacterium, assembly GCA_964512955.1. GTDB lineage: Bacteria > Bacteroidota > Bacteroidia > Bacteroidales > Bacteroidaceae > HGM04593. Next base: position 7,733 of record CAZEKX010000071.1, on the reverse strand, counting down.
GCAATAATCATGTGTATACCCACCGCACGAGCCTTTTGTGCAATACGTGCTATGGGCATTTCCACCTCTTTACCTGCGGTCATCATTAAGTCGCCATACTCATCTATGATAACAACAATATAAGGCATAAACCTATGTCCCTTTGTAGGCAGCAACTCCTTATTAAGATATTTCTCGTTATACTCCTTAACAGAACGTACACATGCCGCCTGCAACAAACGGTAGCGGTTATCCATTTCGGTACATAGCGATTTAAGTGTACGCACCACCTTGTGAACATCGGTTATAATAGGTTCATCCTCACCCTCCAGTTTTGCAAGGAAATGTTTCTCTATGACATTATAAAGACTCAACTCAACCATTTTAGGGTCTACCATCACAAATTTAAGATAGGCAGGGTGCATCTTATACAGCAACGATGTTATTATAGCGTTCAGACCCACCGATTTACCCATACCTGTTGCACCGGCAACAAGCAAGTGAGGCATCTTTGCCATGTCTACCATGAAAACCTCGTTCGATATTGTTTTACCCAAGGCAAGTGGCAAAGCCATGTCGGTCTCTTTGAACTTACGGCTGTTCAGAAGCGATGCCATAGGCACTATCTGTTTATGAGCGTTAGGTACCTCAATACCAATTGTTCCTTTACCCGGTATTGGAGCAATTATACGTATGCACAATGCCGACAACGTCATGGCAATGTCATCTTCGAGATTACGTATTTTGTTTATTCTCACACCCGGAGCAGGAGTTATTTCGTAGAGAGTAATTGTAGGACCCACCGTTGCCTTTATAGAACTTATCTTAATATCGAAGTTCTTCAACGCCTCCAGAATCTTGTTTTTGTTTGCATTCTGCTCGTTCATATCTACAGAATGTGCCGCATTCTCGTACTTGTCGAGCAAATCAATTGTAGGTGGTTTGTAATAACTCAGTTCATCGCGCGGATTTATGGGACGCAACATCTTGCCACCCATATCATCATCACCTTCGGCTTGTTCCACATCCATTTGCATATCGTTGCTACCTACAACAGTATTCTTCTCCGAATCATTGCCTTCACTTACGGCATTATCATTCTCGGGAATATCATCCTCAACTACCTCTTCTGCAGGTACCTCATCGACACTTAAATCCACAACAAACCCCTCCTCTTCTACCGGCTCATTCAAATAAGTGTCATGCGCATCAGCGGCCTCCTCGCAAGATTCCCGGGGTCCACTGTTTTCCTCATCTTTCTCTTTTTTGATAAAACTGAGAGTAAACAAACTCTTAAGCCAGACAATGGTTTTACTTGTCAGATAAATCATAAAGAGCAATATGGTTATAATCAAAAGCAACAATGTTCCCACACTACCTATATTGCCATGCAACCATTCTATCACATTCTTACCATGTATTCCACCCGGAGAGATAAAACTGTGCGCCAAGAGTTCGCCAAAAGCAAAAGCCGAGAAGAGCGACCCCCAAACCACACCGAACACCGAACATATAAACCACTTTGCAAGATGCACTCTTTTTATGTCCATGAGACGCAACGACACAGCAACAAGGAAAGGGATAAACAGAACTACCGACCAACCAAAACAGGTGTTAACCAAATAGTTTGCCACAACAGCACCACCCAAACCTGTGCTGTTTTCCACTGCCGCATCCGAAGCCTCAACCAACTCCACAGGAGCATCTATGGGGTAGACACTCTGGTCGGCTCCTCCCGAAAAGAAGAACGACAACAACGAACAAGTCAGATATATCGTAACCGTAGCAACAATAAGCCCCAAGATAAACAAGAAGTTTTTGTTTCTCAATGCCTCAAGTGCTTTTTGGAATATATTCGGTTCTTTCACCACACTCTTTTTTGCCATATAACAGTATTTATTTTACAAAGGCGAAGAACAGCCTCATTCACAGCACATTACTCAACAGGCGATATCTCCGCAAATTTACATTCGCGAAGATAATGAAAAAATAAATAACATTACGGTCGCCTTCAGTATTTTTTTTGTAACTTCGCGACAAATTTCAAAGCAATGCAAGAAAAAGAGGACATAGTATTTTCGCGCAACACAGTTGAGTTTGTTACAGTGGCAGCCGAATTTTGTGCTTATTTGGAGCGCACAAACGAATATACCCGTAAGGAGTTTGTCGGCACCATGCTGAAACTGTTGCCACTATTATATATAAAGGTTCAAATGTTACCTGCCGACGAAAGGGTAAACGAAGACGATTTGGAGCAATTTGTAACCGAGGACAGTTACGAGGTACTACGCATGACCATTGCCGACCTGCTTGCCGACAAAGACACCTATCTGGATGTTTTCGTTGCCGACATGAAGTACAGCGACACACCCATTACCAAAAATATATCCGAAGACCTTGCCGACATATATCAGGACATAAAGAATTTTGTATGCCTCTTTCGTTTGGGGATTAACGAAACAATGCACGATGCCATTATAGAGTGCAACGAACATTTTCGTCAATACTGGGGGCAGACATTGGTAAATACACTTCGCGCCCTTCACGACATTGAATACAACAGTACCGACGACAACGAGGAGAACGATACGACAGATGAAGATTTTTAATGCACACATAGAAAAGGCCGAAATATCAACAATGCCGATAATTCAGTTCGAAGGTAGAATATTTGTAATAGATACAATAGCAGAAACCGAGAAAGCTGTAAAGGCACTATCTACAGAGAAGATTATCGGCATAGACACAGAGACACGTCCTGCATTCAAAAAAGGAGTGCACCACAAAGTATCTCTGCTGCAACTATCCACAGCCGACACCTGTTTTCTGTTTCGCCTGTGCCGTTTAGGGATGCCCGACTCACTCATTCAACTGTTGGAAAGCAGAGAGATTACAAAAGTAGGGCTTTCGTTACACGACGACTATCAGGCACTCAAGAGACGCAAGCCGTTTACTCCCGGCAGTTTTCTCGACCTGCAAAAATATGTTACAGAGTTTGGAATAGAAGAGATGGGCCTGCAAAAGATGTATGCAATAGTGTTCGGGCAACGAATATCAAAGAGCCAGCAATTATCGAACTGGGACATAGACGTACTTACCGACAAACAGGAACTATATGCTGCCACAGATGCATGGGCATGCCTTAATATATACAACAAACTTGAACAGGTAAAAAGAGGCATTATAAATCAATAAACAGAAACATTTTACGCTATACGATAAAAAAATGGAAAAAGCCGTTATACTTAAACGAGGAAAAGAAGAATCACTGCGTCGCTACCACCCTTGGATATTCTCGGGAGCCATACAACGCATAGAAGGAACCCCCGAAGAGGGCGACATTGTTACCGTATACACCGCCGACAAGCAGTTTATTGCTCGCGGACATGTACAGGTAGGCAGTATAGCCGTTCGAGTACTCACATTCGAGGACGAACCCATCACCGACGACTTTTGGCGTAAACGTATTGCCATAGCATACCACCTGCGTACAAGCATAGGCATTGCAGGCAACCCCTATAACAACACCTATCGCTTAGTACATGGCGAGGGCGACAACCTTCCCGGACTTGTAGTAGACATATATGGCGACACCGCAGTGATGCAAGCACACAGTGTGGGCATGCATGTAAACCGCAAGACCATAGCCGATGCCATAAAAGAGACATTAGGCGACAACATAAAGAACATATATTATAAGTCGGACACCACACTACCCTACAAAGCCGATATAAACAAAGACAACGGCTACCTGTTGGGAGGCAATGCAAGCAATATATCCACAGAGTACGGTCTTAAGTTCCATATCGACTGGTTACGAGGCCAAAAGACCGGATTCTTTGTAGACCAGCGCGAGAACCGTGCTCTGCTCGAGAAGTATGCCAAGGGACGCAAACTGCTCAACATGTTCTGTTACACCGGAGGATTCTCCATTTATGCATTGCGAGGCAATGCCGAACTTGTACATTCGGTAGACAGTTCTGCAAAGGCCATCGACCTCACAAACGCCAATGTAGCAATAAACTTCCCCGACGACAAGCGTCATGCCGCATACGCCGAGGACGCCTTCGAATATTTGGAGCGCATGGGCAACAATTACGACCTCATAATACTGGACCCACCGGCATTTGCAAAGCATCGCGACAGTTTACGTAATGCCCTCATCGGCTACCGTCGCCTCAACGCAAAAGCAATAGAGAAGATACAACCCGGTGGAATACTCTTCACATTCTCCTGTTCACAGGTAGTGAGCAAAGAGAACTTCCGTACAGCAGTATTCACAGCGGCAGCAATGGCAAAGCGCAAGGTGCGCATATTGCACCAACTCACACAACCTGCCGACCACCCGGTGAATATCTACCACCCCGAAGGGGAATATCTCAAAGGAATTGTGTTATACGTAGAATAAACAAACAGACAGGCTTTAAGCCTGTCTGTTTGTTTATTCCCAAAGATTACCCCATTTATTTCTCTGTTTACTCGATTCAAAGACTACATCATCTCTTCCATCATTACTCATATCTGCTCCCAGACTAACAGCCACAAGAGCAGAAGTCTCAATATCCATAACCAGCAATTCCGGTTTAATATATATCCTCTTCATCATACTACTTAATTAACACTTTACAGCCGTTCACAATATATACACCACTCTCAATGCCATCGAACGATTCTGCACCCTTGCGAATAAGACGTCCGCTCAAACGATAAACACTGCCATTCACTGCATCCACAGGCAGTGCTACGGGCAACACGAAAGTTACAATCTTTGCACCCTCAATTTCCCTATCGTACGATATTTGTTCGGCAGTAAAGCCCACCGGAGCATTGAATGTATAACCGTCGTGCAGAGCAAGCGAAGCACATACACCACCCGACACAACATTATGTTCATTGGCTACAGAGCATCCTTCTGCAAGCAGAAGCAAGGTATTGGGGTTACCTGTTGTCAATGCCTCTGTTGCATCAACTGCTACGGCATTTGTTAAGTCTATCGATGTTATATCGCCCTTGTTTGCAAAGGCGGTACTAAGGTCGGTAAGCGCACCGGCTGTAAAATCGCCTTTCAGGACAAGTGCCGACGATGCACCGTCGCCTGCAACAATCGAAGCCGCATAGTCGTCGGGCTTGTCGCAAGTTACGTCGGGACGAGCAAGTTCAATACCCTTCATTTGCAGTTCATAGACACCCGGTTGCAAAGTATCGCTACCCTTTACCGTTATCACAAGCACGTCGCCGCTCTCCTCTTTAAATGTGGCATTTCTCAACGAAACACAAGCAACACGCAACGCACCGTCGGGTTGCACTGCACATTCGGGGTAAGAGTGCAGGCGCTGAGTTGTACGACTTCCCAAGTCGACATAGTAACCATAGTCGTCGGAAAGCACCTCGATGCCCTCGGGCAGGTATAGGTCGAACTGAATGTTACAGAAAGCATCACCCGGGTTATTCATAAGCACCTCAATCTCTTTCTCTTCACCGGGAGCCAATGCAAAGGGAGCAATGCGCAAACTGTTGCCAACCTCACAGCTCGCCACAACAGAACGTGTTGCAGGAGCCGCGGCAACACCGGTATCGGAAACACCCATAAGAGCATTCACCACTCCGGCAACATCGGTAACAGTTATATCGTTGTCTATATTCATATCACCTCGCATATACAAAGCACCTGTAAACGACATATCCTCGGCAGGCATGGCAGAGGGAAGTTCACCCCAACCGCCAAAGACATAACCCTTTATATATGGAACATCGGGAGCCGCAATTGCACTGCCCACTTTCACAAAACTGTTGCTCACAGTATCATTGCCAAGCACAAAGTCGAGCATAAAGTTTTTATATTCCGCCAAAGTTGCAAGTTGCTTTTGCGATGCATAGTTACTGCTCTCGGCATTGCTCAACAGCAGATTATCGACAGAAATATCGGTGTCGCGATACTCCACACCCTCATCGGGACGGAAAACGATATCGAACAGTTTGCCACTGTTGCCCGCAATAGATTTATTGCTTAGCGAGAAAGCAACAAAACGGAAAGTATCATCGTCTACCTGCGTAACAGAGCACGTAAACCCGTCGAGACGAGCGGTTGCCGAAAGATCTTTGTTCGATGTACGCATGCCTGCCATCCAGTTAATATCCATTTGAAACGCAACAATGTCGGTGTAGTTATCCAAAGATACCGACAGCATATAACTGCCATCCTGCATATTTTCACCCTCCACAACAACATTGTTAGGTTCATATATATCGCCCCTTACGGTAACACTCTTCATGCGGTTATCGGGGTCGTTTGTATATATGTTCATGGTTGTGGAGTGGTTTCCCTCGGCAGTGGGAGCATATTCAACATTAAGCGTAGTGCTCGACGATGCCGGTACCACCAACGGGAATTCATCGAGAACCTTATAGCCATGCGACAGAAAAGCCACACCGTTCACAGTGAGCGGTGCCCGCCCTGTATTTCTTATGGAATAGGATGCCGTAGCCTTTTCGGTAATGGCACTGCTACCCATGGAGAGTTCACTGTTACCGTTAATTGCAGGACTGCTTATGCTTATATAGCCACCGCTTACAGCCGATGTCATATTCTCGAGAGCCGCATTGCTCTGCACAGTACTTTGCGGAGTAATGAAATAACTGCCGCTACGCCCGTCGAGTCGCAGACGGAATGTAGCCACCACTCCGTCGTCGCCTGTCATGCAGGTATTGGACGAAGAGAAGAGCAACAATGTAAGTTTCCCGTTGTCATATACAGCCGATGCAGTGTGCGATGCGGCACGTTCCGCTACAGCAAAACTGCCATCGACATACTCCAACTGTTCGGGCAGTGCAAACGAACACTGCATAGCCACTATCGGTTCCATGTTGTTCATGCGCAGTTCCACTGTTACCTCTTCGTCGGACACCCCCTGTGCCTTACCGCTATGCAGTTCATTCACCGAGAAAGGCTCGGCAACAAGTTGCGCTGTTGCCGAGCCGTTTATGGCGTTCGACAACACAGTAACAGACTCCTCTACCGCTCCACGCTCCACCGGAGAATATTGCACCGTAACATTTTTTGTTGCTCCTGCCTCAATGACAAACGCCGTTTCGGTAGCAACAAACTCCCCTGCACTGAACAGCAGTTGCGACACAGCAAGCGGTTCAGTGCCACTGTTACGCAGAGTGAGCACACCGTTATATGTACTGCGAATAGGTATATGCCCATAGTCGATGCTTTTTGTAACCACCTCTATCTGTGGCGACAGTATGGTTGCAACACCATTCTGTGCCGTAACAGACAATTCAGAGCCTGCAGCATTACTCAACAGAACCTGCGGTTGCAGAGTGTAATCCTTGGGCAACTTACCCAACTTAATATCGAACGACAACAGATTACCGTCGTTGCCGGCAAGGTTGCTCAACGACACACTGTATATGTATATCTTAAGAACATCGTTCACCACAGCGGCACTTATACCATGCCCGTTGGCGCGTTCACTGTTCAGCACACACGACCCCTCGACAAAAGTCAATTGCTTTCGTTCCAGTGGCACCTGCACCTCGACAGCGGTTACATCTTCACTGTTTTGCAAAGAGAGAGCCACCGTTACAATGTCCCCGGGATGTCCCTGCACCGACGACATTGTTACCTTGTTCTGTGCCGTCAGTTGTGTGGCAAACAACACAACCGACAGCAACAATAATAGCCTGTGTTTCATATTCTTATGATTTTTGCAAATTTTTCAGCCTAAAACAGGTTGATAAATACGATC
>CAZEKX010000070.1:0-10018 GCA_964512955.1 uncultured Bacteroidaceae bacterium | reverse complement strand
CAGACTTAGGATCTGGTGTTTTGCGACGTGTAGGTTCGAGTCCTATCAGGCGCACGATGAGACAAAAGAGGAATTTTCGAAAGAATTTTCCTCTTTTTTATTTTTGTGTTTTGTTATTTGATACCATTACCAACCATGTAAGTTTAGAGGAAAAATTTTCAGTAAAAGTTGTATAATTGTACAACTTTATATACATTTGCACTATGAGAAAGATAATAGCATACAAACGGTATTATGCCGACTTTATGGCTAAATTATCCCAACCAGAACGAATAAAAATAATGCGTGCATTGTTGTTATTTGAAACAGAGGATAAGATACCACATCATTACATAAAGTATATTCGCGACGGGATATATGAATTCCGAGTGAATTATGGAAATAATGAGTTCCGTATCTTTTTCATATACGATGGTGATACTATTGTGGTTTTGTTCAACTGTTTTAGAAAGAAAACCCAAAAGACGCCCGATAGTGAAATAAAAAAAGCAGTACAACTTAAAAAAGAATATTATGAGCAAAAAGAATGAAATCTACGATGTAAGTGCAGAACTTGCAAGAGAGTTTGGCGAGATTGGCTCTCAAAGTCGTGCTGAGGCTACTGCAAAGGCATGGGAGGAGTACAATGCACAAATACTGCTCGATGCTCGTAAGAACGCACGTTTGACGCAGGCGGAACTTGCCGAGCGTATTGGTGCTGACAAAGGATACATATCTCGCATTGAGAGAGGGCTAACTGTTCCCACTGTTGCAACACTTTACAAGATTGCGGCAGCAATGGGTTTGACTGTGGAATTGAAACCTATTTAATCGAAGCCACTTTCAATAATTACGACTCACTTTATTGAAAGTTGCCATATCGTAACCCTCATCTTGAAGATAATGTACGAAATCCACAACTTTAAGAAAATCTTCTTTGAAGTTGGCTGTACCGATAATTTGTCACAAATTTGCACGATGAGACAAAAGAGGGATTTCCGAGAGAATTTCCCTCTTTTTATCTTTATAAAAAAGGAATGGAGAATTATTATATACCATCCAACAGATGCCATAAAGCACTTGATTAGGAACAGATAGTATATACCCTTTAAAATGCAAATAATGAAAAACAGATTTATAAATACCATATACATTATACTATTAGGTTTACTCATCATTTCGTGTACCAAGCAAAACGAAGAGTTATATTTGCAGGGAATATCACATGAACTTGCTGAATATCGTAAGAAATATATTAAAGACCTGAAGTATGACCTGTTCTTGGATATACCATCGGAAAAAGAGGAACCGGTAAAAGGAAGTATTAATATATCCTTTCACTTAGAAAATCCAAAAGAGGTTATTATCGACTTTAGAGAATCGAAGGATAAGATTCTGAACATACTTGTGAATGAGAAACATACTGAATATATTTTCAGGAACGACCATATTATTATTCCACAGGGTTCACTGCAACACAACGCAAACTCTATTTTTATTGAATTTATAGCAGGGGACCAATCGTTGAACAGGAATAATGAGTTTATGTACACTCTGTTTGTTCCCGACAGGGCTAGAACAGCCTTTCCATGCTTTGAGCAGCCAAACTTAAAAGCATTATTTACTTTGTTGTTAGAGTTACCTGCAAATTGGGAGGCTGTATCAAACACAAATATATTGAGTGTAGACACCATGAATAGCAGAAAAAGGGTACAATTTGCACAAACAGAGCCTCTTAGCACATATCTGTTCAGTTTTGTCGCCGGAGAATTAAAGAGGGTCGATTACAACTCTCCAAAGAGACAACTGACAGCATACCACAGAGAGACCGACCCTAAGAGAATTGCTCAACTGGATGATATATTCTCACAAGTAGAGGCGTCGCTCGATTGGTTGGAAGAGTACACTGCCATTCCATATCCTTTTGCAAAGTACAGCCTTATTATTCTACCGGGGTTTCAATATGGTGGCATGGAGCATACCGGTGCCACACTCTACAACGACAATGTGCTGTTTCTTGGAGAACATCCAAGCATTGAGGACAAACTGGAACGCACAAAATTAATTGCACACGAAACGGCACACATGTGGTTTGGAGATTATGTTACAATGGATTGGTTCGACGATGTATGGACTAAAGAGGTATTTGCCAACTATTTTGCGGCAAGAATGACGGAACCTCTTTTTCCTGATATCAACCACAATATTGCAAACCTTAAGAACTATACAGAAGCTTCGATGTCCGAAGACAGAACTCTTGGTGGTACTGCCATTAAACAACAACTGAACAACCTTGCCAATGCCGGACTCATTTACAACAAGATAGTATATAACAAAGCACCATTGGTTATGAATAAGTTGGTTGAGATGATGGGGGAAGAGGCTTTTCGTGATGGTATACGCGAATATTTGCACACTTATGCCTATGGAAATGCCACTTGGGAGCAATTGATTCATATACTCGATCAAAAGAGCGATAAAGACCTGATGGAGTTCAGCAGAGTATGGATTAACGAGAAAGGAATGCCAATCATTAGATTTACAATTCAGAACAATGTCTTACTGATTGAGCAGGAGGACCCGTATAACAGAGGATTATCGTGGCCACAATCGTTCAACATTGTTTTTAAAGGGGAATATGATGTAACAGAAAAGATTACACTGACAGACAAGAGTATAGCAATAGATATACCCGAAGGATGTAAATATATACTTCCCAACAGCGACGGTAGAGGTTATGGTGTATTTATTCCCGACAGTACTTCGATGAATTGGATTCTTGTGAATTGGAAGAGTGTTAAAGATGAAACGACAAGACTCTCTTTACTGATGATGCTATACGAGAACTATCTTATAAAGAACCTATCGGCAACCGAGTGGCTGGGATTTTTATTGGATGTAATAGATTACGAGCAGAACGAACTTATAGTATCTTCGCTGACAGGGTACATTGGAGAGCCTCTTAGAAAGATACAAGGTACAGAGCGAGCAGCACTCGAAAAGGAGATTTTAGAGAAACACCGCATACACCATATTAGTTCATGTCGCCAACAACTGCTTCGCTGCATTATGAGAAACATGACATCGCCCGAGGTTATAAGCGAAGTACACCATATTTGGGAGAAACAGACTGCAACGTTAATGAACGATAACGACTACACTAACATGGCATATGAACTGGCAATACGTTTACCCGAGGAGAACGAAACAATATTGCACAAACAGAGGGTGAGGATAGAAAACCCCGACAGGTTACGACAGTTCGACTTTATAAGCAGAGCAGTTACAATGGATACTATTAAGGCCGATGCACTGTTCGAGACACTTCTTCTGCCGGAGAACAGACGTATAGAGCCATGGACAGCAACAGCATTGGCATATCTAAACCATCACCAAAGAGGAGAACGTCCTGTTAAATACATACGTACCGCTTTAGAAGAACTGGAAGAGGTTCAACGCACAGGAGATATATTTTTCCCCACCAACTGGGTTAATGCCCTGCTTAAACATCATTATAGCGAAAAGGCAAGGAAAGAGGTAGAGAGGTTCTTAGACAGTAACCCTCACTACCCGCAGTTACTGAAAAACAAGATATTGCAGTGCAGTTATCATTTACATAATCAATAAACCATTGAACAGTATCGTTCCATTAAGCAATAAAAGAATTTGACAAAACAAGTTTTATGTCTATTTTTGCAATTGGAATTGAATAGATGCAAGATGTACAGAACAGACACAGGAAAAAGTAAAAAACAGATTATTATAATTGTTGCAATCATAGCAATTATCCTTGCCATTGTTACATTACTATTTGGAAGATACAAATGCAACAGTTGTGAAGAGAGTATAGCAATTGCTACCGACAGCATAGTTGAACAGAAAAAAGAGAAAGTATTTAAATATGGTATACCCATTGAGAATTTCTCTGTTTCATACGACACTGTGCGTCCACGCCAAACATTGGCAGAATTACTTATGAGTTTTGGATTTACCGCACAACAGGTGTACGACATGGCACAATGCCCCGACAGTATATTCGATGTACGTAAAATGCGCCCCGGACAGGCATGTGCATTCATCTGCGAAAACGACAGCACTGCTACTCCCAAGTATTTTGTGTACGAAGAGAGTCCCAAAGCATATATACGTTTTGACCTGAATGATAATTACCATGCAGTACGTGGTGAGAACCCTACCGAATGGTGCGAGAGCGAGGTTGCCGGCAAGGTAGACACTTCGTTATGGGTAGCCATGCAAGAGAGCGGAGCATCGCCACAGTTGGCGGTTATGCTGTCTCATATCTTTGGATGGTCGGTCGACTTCTTTGGTATACAGAAAGGGGATGAGTTCCGTCTTATATATTCACAAGAATATGTCGAAGGAAAGCCTCTTAACAACTTCAAGATATTGGCGGCATCGTTTTGCACGTCGGACAGCATTGTATATGCCATACCCTTTATTCAAGATGACGAGGAACTGTTTTACAATGCCGATGGCAACAGCCTGGAGGGAGCATTTCTAAAGGCACCCCTCGACTACTACCGTATATCGTCGCGATTCTCTAACAGCAGATACCACCCGGTGTTGAAACGCTACCGCGCACACCACGGTGTCGATTATGCGGCACCTACAGGTACACCTGTATACGCCATAGGAAATGGCAAGGTGATAGCCAAAGGATACCAGTCGGGAGGCGGAGGTAACTATGTAAAGATACGCCATAACAGCATGTATGTAACAACCTACATGCATCTATCGCGTTTTGCCAAAGGATTAAAGATTGGCGATACAGTAAAACAGAAACAGGTTATTGGTTATGTTGGTTCTACAGGACTATCTACAGGTCCACACCTCGATTTTCGTGTACACGAAAATGGCAAACCCATAAACCCACTGACAATAAAATCGCAGCCCAAAAGACCTATAAGCAGCAACAACAGAGAGGCTTTTACAACTGTTTGCGACTCTCTTGTGCAACGTTTAAGAAACATTGGTTTTAACACACTTGCAAAAGAAGACACAATACCTTCTGCTACAATATTATCGGATAATATGTATAACCCTTAAATAAATAGTTATGAGAACAGAGTTTCTAATCACAGGAAAAATAGTGCTATTATCATTGGTGCTTATATTTGTTTCGTGCGAGCCATCGTCAAAAGAGGATTATCTTAGTATGTTCAACGAATTTGTTACTCAAATTGAGGAAGAACACGAAGAGTATGGCGATAATAAATGGGAAATTCAAAAGGAGCGATACGACAAACTGACAAACGAATGGTACAATAAGTTCAAAGGCGATTTGTCGTCGAAGGAGAAATTCAACATTAAGAAATTACAGGTAAAATTCCTATATCATTATAACATGCACAAAGCAGATGGAATGATAAACGATGCTATAGATGCCGTAACAGAGACCGATATAGAGAAAGAGGCAAACGATATAAAGAATGAGTTGGAAGATTTAGGAGAAGAGGCAGGAGAGTTTTTTGAAGAGATTATGAAGAAAGCCGAAGAAGCAACTAAGGATGTTATAGAGTAAACGACATTTCATAATAAATATCTCCCCGAGAGTGATTAAACTCTCGGGGAGATATTTATTTATTGCTGTTTATATCTTAACGAACTATAAACTTCTTACCTTGAATTATATAAATACCTTTCGGTAAGGATGTTAAAGATGAGTTATCTCCAACAGGTTGTCCCAAAAGATTATAAACGGTTGTATCCTTGTTGCCATCCTCGGGTGATACTGCAATAACATTATCGACACCTGTTTCTACTTCGTCGACAGCAGTAAAGCGCAAACGATATTTGTATGTTCCACTCTTGGGAAGTATATATTTATCGAGTACACCGGCACCGCAAGAGCCATTACCTATACCAAGTTGAGCATAATCGAAGTTTACATATATATCGTCTGAAACATCCATATTCCACTGATGCAGATAATTATGTTTGTACTCGTCGGAGTAGTTATCGACAGTCATATTTACCTGGCCTTCGGTTGCCACACATATACCGCTACCCTCGGCATTATATAGTATTATCCAACGTACATCCTGACGGTCGCCACTTGTTTGAGGACGTACATAGTCGACATGGAAATCACTCACACTATGTTCATAGATTCCAATATCGGCACCCTGTTTACGGTCTATGGTATTATCTAACGGACCACGTGCATAATACTGTGCCATAGAGAGTTCGGGATTAAACTGCATAAGCATACCGATACGACGTAAAGTAGTTGCATTGACAGTGTATTCTGCATCGAAGTCGACAGAGCCGTCTCGGTTTACGGTATAAATAAATTTATAATTGCACAAACTACCTGTTCCATTCTCGGTGATAATCGCTTTCGAGCCATCGCTCTCCATAGATACAGTGAAACTTCTGTTACTGATACCATTGCTTGTACTGTAATAGGGGTCGGTACCATAAGGAGCATCGTTTTCTATCCAACGATAGTTGCTATATGCCGGAGCAGTCTTGGCTGCAGTAGATGCAGGAATAACATCTATACCACCCTGTTGCCAAGAGGTAATACCGACGGTTGTATTCACCGACATACTTACATTTTCTCCTTCTATTGTATATACATTGCCATTCTGAGTCATTGTAAGCGGTTTTCCTGCTGTTACATCGGCTACAGACAACGCAGTACGCTCTGTAACAGAATATTGGTTAGACGCAATGGCATATCCCTTCTCAGCCCAAATTGCAGACTCAGCCAAACATACCGAAACATTCAACAGGTATTCACCCTGAACGTCGGTTGTATAAGGAATTTCTACTGTGGCAGAAGCTTCGGACGGAATAGATGGAAGAGTCAACGAACCCTCTTGCACCTTTTTACCTTCGAGCAACAACTGCCAATTGAGTATCATGCCCTCGAGGTCGATGCTTTCATACTTATTGGTAAGAGTAAATGATTTACTACCCTTGTTCAGTTCACCGAACTTAACATACTGATAGATACGTCTTACCTCTGCCAACTTACCGGTAGGTTTACGGTCGGCTGTAATGATACCATTATCGCAGAAGTTTCCTTGATGAGGACCACCATAGTCATGACCATTTCTGTAATAGTTGAAACCTTTGAGTGTTAAATCTCCACTCTTTATATCATCGGCATCTACAATTGCTTGATCTACCCAATCCCATATACAGCCACCCATACCATTGGAACTGTTCTCCATGACATCCCAATACTCTTTCAGATTACCAACCGAATGCCCCATGGCATGAGCGTATTCACACATAAAGTAGGGTTGACCGACATTATCTATTGCTCTCTGAACATCGGGAACAGCATTATACATAACACTGTAAATATCGGTAGGTGATGTACCTGCACGTGTTGCACCTTCGTAATGAATGGGGCGAGGATCGAGCGCACGCGCTGCATTGTAAGCATAATTAAAGTTCACACCACCATCACTTTCGTTACCAAGACTCCAAGATATAATACTCGAATGGTTTCTATCACGCAACACCATTCGTTCCACACGATCTACAATTGAAGCACGCCATGTGGGAGATGTATGTATTTTACCTTTGTCGGTCCAGTTTTTATGGAACTCCACATCGGCCTCATCCATCTGATACATACCTATATAATCCATCATAGCATTCATTTTGGGACTACGTGGATAGTGGCTCGAACGCAATATATTCACATTCGCCTGTTTCATCATAACCAAGTCCTTCCACATAGTTTCTATATCCACAGTACGACCGGTTAAGGGGTGCGTATCTTGTGCGTTGACACCCTTCATAAGCACACGTTTGCCATTCACAAGGAACTGACTGTTCTTAATGGTAAATTTACTGAAACCATATTTAGTTGAGAAGACACTCTCTTCGTTGCCATCGGCATCTTTCTGTACCACTTCGACTGTATATAATGTAGGCGAATCGCTTGTCCAAGGCTCAAGACCCGAAAGTCCTTCGAATGTCAAAGAGAGGTTTTTATTTGTCTCATTGGCAAGGAAATCGGCTGTACCTGTAATAGTTTTCATAACAGTACCATTAGGAGCAATGAGACTGACCTCATAGGACTTGCTTGCATTGAGACCGTCGCGATTATCCAACTCAAGTTGAACAGTGAGGTTGCCCGCTGTAGCATCGTCGGACAAAGCAGCACTTAAGTAATGGTCTCTGATGAACACCTTGGGAACAGCCATAAGATATACATCGCGATGTATACCACTCATGTGCCACATATCCTGTCCTTCGAGATAAGAACCGTCGGTCCAGCGTATAACACGAACCGAAAGATTGTTCTCGCCCACAGTAACATACTTACTTATATCGAATTCTGCATCCATGTTGCCACCTTCGGTATAACCCACATATTGACCGTTTACCCAAACATAAGCAGCAGAGTATATTCCGTCGAAGTGCAACAGTATTCGTTCATCGGCCCAATCGGCAGGCACATCGAAGTTACGACGATAACTACCGACACTGTTATCCAAACCGTTTCTCATTGTTATGTACGGAGGATTGTCGGCAAAAGCATAATCCACATTAATATACAATGGTACACCATAACCATACATTTCCAAACATCCGGGAACAGTTATATCGTCCCATGCCGAAGCATCTACATCGTCACCATAGAAACCATCCTCGGGCATGGTATATTTCTCGTCAAGAACACTCCATAAGAGTTTCCATGTTCCGTTAAGACTCTTCCAACGGTTACTGCCTGTCGGGTCTACCCACGGTTTGCCGTAATAGTTGTCGGCACGCATGGCACTTGTAGACTGGTAAGGAATGTATGTGGCATGTCCTTTCTCTTTGTTCTCCTCGAACACAGTTTCATCTTGCCAGAAGATACCTTTGGGCAAATTACTATCCTCTACAGGCAAGAAACGAAAATAGGAGTTCGACGATGTTGCATCGGTTGTAAGATATACTGTACCCGATGCTGTAACAGCCAAATAATGGAAATCACTCAATGAAGGGTTCCACTTACTACCTACATTCAACCCCACCTTCAATTGGTATACATCTGTAAGATTGTCAATATCGGTAACCTCTATAACCTCGAACATCTGGTTCCAGTTGGGTGTAGACTCGTCTACATCGCGTGTCCACTGCAAAGGTTTCTTTGGACCATCTAATGCTGCATCGATACACTTGCCACAATTTGCATTGTACAACTGATACCATGCAGTGCTCTTTTGTTGATATAAAGGAACTGCAAGTTTCCACATTTGTCCGTATGCAGTTTCTTTCTGTTCCTCAACAACTATAAGAGCATCGTTATCAACATTGCCACCGTTCGATAATACACCTCCATTGGTTACGCTCTGTATGGAATAGGTTTTGTATGGCAAAGGTATCTTGTTGTCCTCAACAGGCACAACCTCTTCCAGTTCGAAGTATGTATTTGTACTCGAGAGGTCGTTTTTCATCCATAGTTCGCCATTCTCACTCTCGGTAACAGCAAGTGTTTTGTCTGCGGCACAAAGCAACTGTATTGCAGAACCTGCTATACCCGGCGAGTGAATATTTATTGCCTGGTTCGTATTGCTAAGGTTTGGTTTCCATTGCAACAAAGCACCGGCATTGGTTTCGGATTCGAGTGCCATATCAATACACATGCGCGAAACCACATTCATAAAGCCGTAGTTCTCACTTACTCCATCACTGATTAGAATCCATAATTGTCCTTGGTCATCGGCACTCTTTGTACCCATGACAACAGAAGTTGCGGCTTCCTTACTACCATTGTTTGTAATAACCTTACCGGTATTGTACGAAACAATACGATAAATGCTACCCACTGTTTGCGAGTATAGGCTTAGAGTTACCACAACCGCAAATAAAGTTAAAATAAATTTTTTCATCGTTTATAGTTTAGTTTATTCAATTTTTGCAATTTCCAAAAACTCCGCAATTTACTGCAAATATATACAAACTTTTTTAATATTTAATATATCTTCATCCAAATTCCAATCAAAAGGGAATCCCGCAGAGTCAACCAGCAAGTGCAACATTACGAAATAAATTTGTAAAAGCACTC
>CAZEKX010000069.1:0-10073 GCA_964512955.1 uncultured Bacteroidaceae bacterium | reverse complement strand
CTTGCGAAGCAGAAAGACGTTCTCCATTAACAGAAACAAACAATGCCCCATCACCGCCGGAGACCATTTTTTCCCTTTCATTAAGATAACACGAAAGTTCCTCGGACAATTCATCGACAAAAGGAACAACTCTCTCTCGCTTACGCTTGCCAAAGACCTTAAGTTGTTTGTTTTTTAAATCTATATCGGAGACATTCAAGCCCACAAGTTCCGACAGACGAATACCTGTTTCGTAGAATGAAAGGAGTATAACCCTGTCGCGAATGTCTAAAAAGGTGTTATTGTAACATGCAACATCCACTGCAGAGTTTATATCATGCTCTTTTAAGAACTCCGGTAACACCTTTCGCCGCTTAGGCCCATTCAAATCTTTTGCAGGATTTTGCAAAACCGCACCCTCATCGCGTAAAAAATCATAGAAAGAGCGCAGAGTACTCAGACAACGGTTTGCCGAATTGGTAGATTTTCCATTATCTATTAAAAAGGAGACCCAACCACGAATTAAATCGGAATCGACATCTTTTAAAGATAATGTTGCATCCACACCCGACAGATACTCTTTAAAAGAGAGCAAATCGGTTTTATACGCACGAAGAGTATGCGTTGAGTAGTTACGCTCCGACCTGAGAAACTCTATAAAGGTATCTATAAACATATTCGTTGCCGAAAGATATTATTCTTTCGGCAACGAATATAATTC
Source organism: uncultured Bacteroidaceae bacterium (assembly GCA_964512955.1). Classification (GTDB taxonomy): domain Bacteria; phylum Bacteroidota; class Bacteroidia; order Bacteroidales; family Bacteroidaceae; genus HGM04593. Next base: position 9,373 of record CAZEKX010000069.1, on the reverse strand, counting down.
AGTTTAATAAAAAAAACAAGAAATCTTGCAAGTTTTTATTCCTCTGCAGCGCGAAGTTTTTGAACATAAATCGCATGCTCCATCTTAAGTCTCTTAAGAACAGAGGGTTTGTCAAACTGCTGACGAGCGCGCAACTCTTTTACAACGCCGGTCTTTTCGAATTTTCTCTTGAATTTTTTGAGAGCTCTTTCAATGTTCTCGCCCTCTTTAACAGGTACTACTATCATTTCCTATTTATTATTTAGTTTATATTATTTCCTTATTACGCGAAATGTGGCGCAAAAATAGACACAAATTTTCAACTGACAAAACTTTTCCCATACTTTTTGCATAAAAAATTGTTTCCTACATTTCTGAAACAGAAATAGAAAGAATATTTATCGTCTACAAATTCGGCCATGTATAATGTTAGTAATATAAGTACAATCTTGTAATAACGTATAGTACCTTATATAATAATGTAAGCCGGGAATAATAATTTCCGGCTTACATTATTAATTATTAAAGATATTCTTACAAATTGGGATTTATCTTGCTCCACTCCGAAATTGCAGGAACGATATTCAATGTTACAAGTTCATCACGCATTTTGCAAAGGTGAGCATAACTTGCATCGAGTTTTGCCACCTCCTCAGGAGTTCCTACAGGCATCTTGTAAGAACAACCGTTTGAATCGAGAACAGTATCCATTGCCATCATAATATGGTCGTACTTCTCGTTTGAAACGTATGTACCTGCGGGATAACGGAATGTTTCACCACCCATAGCCGAACGTATCATCTCTACAGAGAGATATGAAGGACTTTGGAATGAGGAACGACCACGCAATTTAATAATAGCGGCACCACCTTGTGTTACATCTTTCTTCATCTGTTCCCACTCCTCTGCGGGGAATTCCGCTGTGCCAATAATATCTGTCAAGGGACGACCAGCAATTTTAACAGCACTACCGAATACTGCCATTTGCTCACCATGACCACCATAAGTAGCACAACCTGTAACCTGGTTCTGCATTACACCGAATTTCTTAGCCAAAGCACTCTGCAAACGTGTAGAATCGAGACCGGCAAGCGTTGTAACCTGACCTGGTTTCAAGCCCGAATAGAGCAAAGTAACAAGACCGGTGAGGTCGGCAGGATTGAAGATAATTACTACATGTTTTACATCGGGACAATACGCCTTGATATTCTTACCAAGTTCCTCGGCAATTTTACAGTTACCAGCAAGAAGGTCTTCGCGTGTCATACCCTCCTTACGTGGAGCACCACCTGATGAGATTATATATTTAGCATCTTTGAATGCCTCGGCAACATCGGTTGTTGCTGTAATGTTCACTTCGTCAAAACCACTCTGACGCATTTCCTCGGCTACACCTTCGGGTGAAAATACATCGTAAAGGCATAGATTTGTTGTTAAGCCCATCATCAAAGCCGATTGAGCCATATTAGAACCAATCATACCGGCAGCGCCGACAATCACCAATTTCTCGTTTGTTAAGTACTGCATAATTTTTTAATTTAAGGGTTATAATGTTCTTATGTTTGCGAATATAAGTATTTTTTTGTCTATACTCCAAAGATTAACAATGTTTAATCTATAAAGTATCTTTATATTGTAATTATAGGTTAAGAGCAGAAAGAATCTTCTGCGATGCACCCGAATTTTCGGAAACACATTTTCCTGCGGCATCTCCAAGACGCTGTATTCGTCCAGGATTCTCGTCAAAACTACGCATATATGCTACAAATTCTGCCGCATCGGTTATTTCGAGTCCTCCACCACACTCTTTCAGCATCTTTGCCTCTTGAAATTTACGATTGTTTGGACCAAAAAAGACAGGCATACCATAAACTGCTGCCTCCAGAATATTATGTATTCCAACACCAAAACCTCCACCGACATAAGCGACATCACCATATCGGTATATAGACGAAAGAAGGCCGAAACAGTCGATAAGTATACAATCGGCTGCACGTACCTCATCCATTGAAGCACGAGTATACCGCACACATCGACCGGAAACTTTACTTTCAATTTCGCTCAAGCGGTGTTCATCGACCTCGTGAGATGCTATTATCATCTTCCATCCCTTATTTGCATTAAAATAGGGAATATAAATATCCTCGTCGGGTCCCCAAGAACTGCCGGCAACAAATATTTTATTTTCACCATCGGCGAAAGCCTCAACAAGAGGCAACTGACGAGCAAGTTCCTGTATTCTTGCCACACGATCGAAGCGTGTATCTCCAACAACTGTTACATTGTTTAATCCAATACCGGCAAGCAACTCCTTTGAGTGTCCATTCTGCACAAAAAGATGAGTGAAGCATTTTAATGCACCACGATAGAATGCACCCCATGAACGGAAGAAGAGTTGCTCATCTCTAAAAATAGAAGAGACACTATATGTTGGAACTCCACGTTTCTTAAGTGCACAAAGAAAATTAAGCCAAAATTCATATTTTACAAAAAACGCCATCTTGGGTTGCAAAATATTTAAAAAGCGTTTTGCGTTAAGAGGTGTATCGAAAGGCATATAACACACCACATCGGCATTCTGATAGTTCTTAGCCGATTCATACCCCGATGGAGAAAAGAATGTAAGAACTATACGATATTCCGGATGGTCGGCACGCAACCTCTCCATCAAAGGACGTCCTTGCTCAAATTCCCCCAGAGAAGAGACATGAAACCATATATAATTAGAGTCCTTTTGCAGTTTTCCCGACAAAAGTTCATAGGTTTGTCGATGACCGCTTAATTTCAGTTTCGCTTTTTTATGACCAAAAAGGGCTGCCAACTTTATAAAAGCGATATAAATGTATATGCCTATTGTGTACATAGTCTTTATGCCAATACAGAGACTGCTCTGCGCAAACGAGCCAATGTTTCCTCTTTACCTATTAAACCCGAAATATCAAACATTTGAGGTCCTTTTCCCTCACCTACAAGTGCCAAACGGAATGCATTCATTATTTCACCCATGCCATATCCTTTCTCCTCTATCCATGCGTGAACGGCATGATCTTGGCTCTCTACAGAGAAGTCATCGAGACCCGCTAAAAGATTTGCCAGTTCCGTCATTTGCTGAGCAGAATTCTCTTTCCAACGTTTCTTTACAGTTTTCTCGTCATACTCAACAGGGGCAATAAAATAGAAACTGCAAGCATCCCATAGTTCATGAACAAAGTTTACTCGTCCTTTCATCAATGAAACTATCTTTTCGAGATGCGACTTTTCTGTTTTAACTCCATGGGCCTCAACTACAGACATAAATATATCGGCTATTTCGGAATCCGATTTTTGAAGTATATACTCATGGTTAAACCATATCATCTTTTTATAATCGAATCGAGCACCGGCCTTGCTACATTTTGCTAGATCGAATTTCTCTATCAATTGCTCCATCGACATAAGTTCCACATCATCACCGGGATTCCAACCTAAAAGAGCAAGGAAGTTAATAACAGCCTCGGGCAAATAGTCCGATTCACGAAAACCCGCTGATATTGCTCCCGATTTTGGGTCGTGCCACTCCAATGGAAAAACAGGAAAGCCCAAACGGTCGCCATCGCGTTTGCTTAACTTACCGTTTCCTTCGGGTTTAAGCAACAACGACAAATGTGCAAACTGAGGCATTGTATCCTCCCAACCGAAAGCACGATACAACAACACATGCAAAGGAGCCGAAGGCAACCACTCCTCGCCACGAATCACATGTGAAACCTCCATGAGATGGTCGTCGACAATATTAGCCAAATGATATGTAGGCAACTCATCGGCCGATTTATAAAGGACTTTATCATCTAAGATTGAAGAATCTATAGTTACAACCCCTCTGATAAGGTCGTTTACCACTACCTTCTCACCCGGTTCCACTCTGAAGCGAACAACATATTGATGTCCGCTTTCAATAAGTGCTTGAACATCTTCAGGCGACATTGATAACGAGTTGCGCATCTGCAAACGTGTAGAGGCATCGTATTGAAAATTCTCAATATCTGCACGTTTTTTCTCCAACTCTTCGGGAGTATCAAAGGCTATATACGCTTTGCCATTGTCAAGCAATATTTTTACATACTTTTTATATATTTCGCGACGCTCCGACTGACGGTAAGGGCCATGTTCACCTCCGAATGAAACACCCTCGTCGAATTTAACACCCAACCAACGGAACGATTCCAAGATATACTCCTCTGCTCCTTCTACAAAACGATTCGAATCGGTATCTTCAATACGGAAGATTAAGTCGCCACCATGTTGTTTGGCGAAGAGATAATTGTACAACGCAGTTCTTACACCGCCAATATGCAAAGGTCCTGTAGGACTTGGTGCGAAACGCACTCTAACTTTTCTATCTGCCATAAATCTGTTTCTTTTTTGCTATTAACCAAATGTATAAACACTATACACCTATAATGCGCAAATATGTTGCAAATATAGTACAAAAGATTTAAAAAATAACAAAAGATGTAATTTGTATTAATAAGTGAGAAATGCAATTGCAACAAACAAACAGAATCCCTTTTACATTGCAAACCATTATTTGTTATATATAAAAGTTGTTTTTATTATTTTTTTACTACTTTTGAGAGCATAATATAAATTACACATACATTTATGAAGGAAAAAATCAAAGCAGCATTATCAAGCAGGTTGAAAACCATATATAAAATTTCTATTGCGGTTATATGTATTGGAGTTATAGTATATTTTATGCCTCGGGATGGCGTATTCAACTATAGTTACGACATAAACACACCATGGAGTTACGGTCAAATAATTGCAGATTTTGACTTTCCCATATATAAAGAGGCTGAACGATTAAAGGCCGAAGAGGATAGTATTACCGCACATTTTGAGCCATATTACACAAAAGACATGGATGTGGAGAACGATGCGCTGAATGCTTTTGAAAAGAAATATAACAGTGATTATCACAGATTTATATCGACAGAGCAATATTTGGTTTTATACAACAAATTGCAGAAAATATACAATCAAGGAGTTATTTCGTCCGAAGACCTCGACAGGGGGAAACAGGGGAAATCAACATTTATTAAACTTATCAATAATAATATCTCCTCAACAATAAACATAAACAATTTCATTAAAAAACCCGAAGCATATAAGATTCTTGTAAGCAACGACACGCTGCCACGCAAAACACTAAACCGACTAAAATTAGAAGAGTATATAAGTGCCAACATAAAGTACGACAGTGTAAGATCGAAGAGAGCGTTAGAAGAAGAACTTGCCACATTGTCTATAAGCGACGGTTTGGTTCAGAAAGGACAAAGAATAATAGGACGAGGAGAGATAATAGACAGTCGAACTTATCAAATACTGCAATCGTATCATTACGAATTGGAGAAAAGACGCGACATAAACAGACAAAGTACTCTTACACTGCTTGGACAAACAGGATTTACATTTATATGCATTCTTTTACTTCTCCTTTTTATATATAACAAGAAGGAACTAAACAATAATAAGATTCTGTTAATATTATTATCGGCTACAATATTCCCGGTAATTGTAGGTATAATGATGCAACATAGCATAGGAAATGTATTTATTCTGCCCTTTGCCATGGTACCAATGCTATTATGCATGTTCATAGACACACGTACCGCATTCTGGACACATGTTATAGGAGTGCTTATGTGTTCTATAATGCTTAATTCTCCATACGAGTTTGTTATTTTGCAAATACTGGCAGGATGTACTGCAATATTCAATATGCAGGAACTATCATCACGTTCACAAATGTTCCGTAGCGTATTCTTCATTCTACTCACTTACTCTATAACCTATCTGTGTTACGAACTTGTGATTGAGAACAGTTTTGCAAAAATAGATCTTAAAATGTATATTTACTTTGTAATAAATGCCATATTATTACTATTTGCTTATCCCATGATGTTTATCATAGAAAAACTCTTTGGATTTGTATCGAGTGTTACTTTAATAGAATTGTCTAACATAAACAGCGAATTACTGCGAAAACTTTCACAAGATGCTCCGGGCACCTTCCAACACTCAATGCAGGTTGGGAACTTGGCTGCAGAAGCGGCACGTGCCGTAGGTGCAAGCAGTCTCGAAGTTAGAACCGGTGCTTTGTACCACGACATTGGAAAGACAATGAACCCCATCTACTTTACAGAGAACCAGAGTGGCGGTATAAATCCACACGATGCTTTGTCGCCTCAAGAGAGTGCAAAAATAATTATTAAACATGTTACAGACGGACTTGCGCTTGCCGACAAGCATCATTTACCCAAAAGCATTAAAGAGTTTATATCTACACACCATGGTTTGGGTAAAACCGGTTATTTTTACATAACATACAAGAACGAACACCCTGACGAGGAGATTGACGAGACTATATTCACATACCCCGGTCCTAACCCCACAACACGTGAACAGGCGATACTTATGCTTGCCGATTGTGTAGAAGCAGCATCACACAGCATTAAAGAATATACAGAGGAAAATATCGACAGACTTGTAAATCAAATTATAGATCCTAAAATTTCGGATGGTTCACTGGCACTATGCCCACTTACATTTCAGGATATAAGCACAATTAAGAGTGTATTTAAGGAGAGACTTAAAGCAATATATCATACACGAATAAGTTACCCCAGTGATAAAAAAGTATGATTAATACCTACCGATATTTAAATGTGAAAAAAGTTTAAAAAGGAAGGTAAAAGATGGCAGAAACATTGCATTCTGCCATCTTTTGTATGCACATTTGCAAAGTAAACTTTATGCCGGAAAGGAGGGGATATGAATACACTTATGCAGTATATTTGGGCCAATAAGTTGATACCAAATAAAGAGTTGATAACAACTAATGGCGATAAAATAAATGTGATAAACACCGGGCAGTACACACCCTGTGGAGAAGGAGTTTTTCAGAATGCAAAAATAGAAATAGGCAGCAATGTTTGGTCGGGGGATGTTGTATTTCACGGTAAGAGTAGCGATTGGGAAAAGGAATTACATGAAAAAAAATCGACTTATAACAATGTTATACTACATGTTACACAAGAAGATGATATAGAGACCCTTCGTCCACATGGAGAGAGTATACCACAACTGTATATTACATTCCCCAAACAAATAGAGGAAGAGTTCAATGCAATAAAAGATATAGCACTACCCTGCTCTGCAACTATGGCAGAAATGAGTAAACTGGAGTTACACAGTAACCTATCTCGCCTGCTAGTTGAGCGCATAGAAGAGAAAGCCCAACGCATTAATATTCTATACAACCAATGTTGTAAACGATGGGATGATACACTGTTCAAACTACTTGCTCGCAATTTTGGCTTTGGTATTCAAAGCAGTGCATTTGAACAATGGGCATCGGTACTCGACATGCAGGCATTAGGGAAACATCGTGATAACAAATTACAGATAGAGGCAATATTCTTTGGGCAAGCAGGATTACTGGAAGACGACACTATACCATCTTACTATCGCAATGAAGCACTGAATAACAGATACTACAACGAGTTAAAAAGAGAATACAGATTCCTTTCCGGTAAGTTTAACTTAGAAAGCGTGGACGCAAAAATATGGGGTGGTGGAAATTCGACACCACACTTAAGGATAGCACGCTTGGCAACACTATATGCAAACAGAAGTATTAGCATCTCTTCAATTGCGAACTGTAACACCCTGCAAGAGGTAAGACATTTATTACAAGTGCAACCCGAAGGTTATTGGAGATACCACCTTATTTTTGGTGGAACAGAGACCACTGGAGTGGCAACACTAAAAAACAGTCAAGCCGATTTATTAATAATAAACACAGTAGCACCAATATTATATACCTATGGAAAACATCGCAACGAAGCACGGTTATGCGAAAAAGCCGAGGACTACCTGCATACTATTCCCAATGAGAACAACAATATAATACGATATTGGGGACAAATGGGAGTAAATGTAAATTGTGCAGCCGATTCACAAGCATTGATACATCTTCGTAAGAACTATTGTAATAAGCATAAATGCGCAGATTGCAGATTCGCATATGCATATTTAAAAGAGAAGATAAGAGCATAATAGCAGCCAAACACCTTTAACTATACATTGTCAATGGAAAACATTGACGTACCGGCGTATGTTATTCCCCCAATAACATACGCTTTTTCTATTGTCGTATGATAATTTTATTTAATTTTGCATAAAATTTAGAAGTTGTTGAATTCATATGTTACCAACTAAAGAAATTAAAAAGATACTTGTCATTCGATTTCGACAGGTGGGAGATACTATTTTGGCATCGGCAATGTGCAGTAGTCTCAAACGCAGTTTTCCTAATGCAGAGATACACATAGTACTTAACTCCAGAATTGCTCCAATATTTGAAAATCACCCCGATATTGACAAAACTATTACATTCACGCCCGAAGAGAACAAAAACTTCCTTAAATACATTACACGTATATGGAACGTTGTTCATAACGAGAAGTACGATGTAATAATAGATATGCGTGCGACAATAAGAACCTTATTGTTTTCTCTATTTTCTCTACGTACACCTATACGAATTGGACGTACAAAGAAATATTCAAAACCATTCTTAACACACTGTGTAGATTTTCCGAAGGATAACAGAGACATGGTTCAACTGAACCAACTATATGCAAATTCTCTTTCGGAAATAGGTCCTATAACCCCTGTAAACGATTTTCGTTTGTATGTAAGTGAAGAAGAGAAGAGGAACGCATATAATTACATGAAGAAGGAAGGTATTGACTTCTCACGCCCGGTGGTACTTGTTGGTGTTACGACAAAAATTCTTGAGAAACGTTGGAACATCGATTTTATGACTGAAGTTATTAGACGCATACTGGAGAGATATAAAGATATACAATTGATTTTCAATTATGCACCTGATAGAGAAGAAGAAGATGCTAAGGAGATTTATAAAAGATTAGGTTGCCCCGAAGCAGTTAAGATTACAATACAAGGCAAGTCTTTACGTTCTTTGATGGCAATATGCAGCAACTGTTCTTTCTATTTTGGAAATGAAGGTGGAGCAAGACATTTAGTACACTCCTTAGGGATACCATCGTTTGCAATATTCTCTCCGGGTGCAAACAAGAGTTGTTGGATGCCCCAGAACAGCACTCCTGCCAACGGCATTGAACCTTGTGATATTATAAACAATGAAGATATGCAAATTCTTAGTCGCGAAGAGCAATTCAACAGAATCACCCCCGACATCGTCTGTGAAAGGTTATTCCCCCTGCTCGACAGATTATCCTAAATATTTAATCATAAAAAAATAGGTTGAACAATTGATCTGACCCCAAAAAGTTGGACGGATTAATAATAAGTTTTATTGGTA
>CAZEKX010000068.1:0-10210 GCA_964512955.1 uncultured Bacteroidaceae bacterium | reverse complement strand
TTGTAGAAGTTTCATTAGACCGAATACAAGATAATGCTCAACGCATTTTTGAGAGTATGAACTCAACAGGACTTGATTTATCGCAAGCTGATTTGATTCGTAATTACATTTTAATGAACTTATCTGCAAAGGAGCAGAATGATATTTACAAGAAGTATTGGGAATATATCGAAACTGCAACCCGTATTGATTCCAATAATAATAAGATGTCTGAGTTCATAAGAGATTATCTGACATTGAAAACGAAGAACATTACAAATGAAGAAGAAGTATATAGGACATATAAGCAAAAATATCCTCATACAGACATTACACATCTAGAAGAAGTTTTATCAGAGATAAAGCAACTTGCAAAACCTTATGCTAGACTTTTATCTCCCACAAAAGAAGAAGACAAAAAAATTCAACAAGAAATAAAGAATATCAACTTGCTTAAGATAAATACATCTTATCCTTTCCTTATGAAAGTTTATGATGATTACATCATGAATAAGATTGATAAGGATTGTTTCTATCGCATTCTAAGATTTATACAAACTTTTGCTATAAGAAGATTTATATTAGACCTTCCTACAAATTCTTTTAATAAGATATTTATGGTTCTGTACGAGAAAATAGACCAATGTAATTATGAGGAATCTATATATAAATATATTATGTCATTAGGAGGAAAGCAAAGAATGCCTAATGATAACGAAATCCGAGAGAAATTAAAAGATAAGGATATATATTCAGCAAGAGGCAAAAACAAAGAGTACCTTCTATCACAACTTGAAAACTGGCAAAATAAAGAATTTGTTGAAATTGTAGGAAATGATGACATTACAATAGAACATATATTCCCTCAGAATCCTAGCAATGAATGGAGAATTCGATTAAACAAAGAAGAATACAACGAATTCGCTTCAACTTATTTGCATACATTGGGTAATCTTACTTTATCAGGAAATAATGGATTACTTGCAAATAAGACTTTTGAGCAAAAGAAAATAATGAACAAGGATGGCAAGGAGCAAGGGTATATTTTTAGTCGTTTATGGATGAACTCATATTTGAAAACTATATCAGTATGGAATAGAGAAACGTATATAAAGAGAACAAAAATATTAACAGATAGATTTATTGAGGTTTGGAGACTTCCTGATATACAAGTAGAAAAAGATTCTTTTGCTGGCGAGATTAATATTTATGAAATAGATGACCCTACTGGACGCACAATGCAGTATGCTAGATTCTTAGGGAAAATTATTAAAACGACTGATGCAAGATTGGGATATTCGGATTTATTGGTTAATATTTCTACAATTGTTTTTGAACTTGCTCCTAAAGAATTTATTAATGAACTATCAGATGAATTGAATATCAGTGAAGATATGTCTAAATGGAGAAGACCACAAAAAATTAGTGAAGAATTTTATATTGAAACGAATCTTTCAGCAAAGGCAGTCTTGAAAAAAATTCGCTTGATACTAGACACATTCCATTTAGAAGAAGAATTATATATCAGTTTTAGAGACAACAACTGAATCCATAATAAACAACTGTTTGATAACAAAATATGAAACAAGATATTATACTATACGAATCGGGAGACGGTAACATAAAAGTCTTTTTGTTTGCTCGTGATGGTTCCGTTTGGTTGAACCAATCACAACTTTCAGTACTTTTTGCCACCTCTAAGCAAAGTGTTAGTTTTATTATAAACAATATATTGAACAACAATAAATTATACTCTAATTCAGTTGTCAAGTATTATTTAACAACTGCCTCAAATTAACATTATGACACAAAAACAATCCTTACAGATATTTGAAGATAGAAAGATACGTACCGTATGGGACGTTGAGCAAGAAAAGTGGTATTTTTCAATCATAGATACAATAGAAATATTAACAGGACAAAACAACCATCAAGGAGCAAGAAATTATTGGAAAGTTCTTAAGAACCGTCTAAAAAAGAAGGAAACGAAACGGTTACAATTTGTAACCGTTTGAAACTGCAAGCAGAAGATGGTAAAATGCGTTTGACAGATGTTGCTGATACAGAGCAACTTTTGCGTCTTATTCAATCTATACCATCACCTAAAGCGGAACCTTTCAAACAGTGGATGGCACACGTCGCAAGCGTGCGTATTGACCAAATGCAAGACCCCGAACTATCTATTGAACAGGCTATGGTGGATTACAAGCGTTTGGGATATTCTGATGCTTGGATTAACCAACGACTTAAAAGTATTGAAGTACGTAAGGAACTCACTGACGAATGGAAACGTACTGGAGTGAAGGAAGGAGTTGAATTTGCGACACTCACGGATATAAGCAGAATGTAACTGTTGCGAGGGAGGGCGGTAGCGTTACCAAAGTCGCACGCAAACAGTTAGAGGATAAATTGGGGTGTTCTGTTATATCATCATCATCAAAAGCAAGTGATTTTTTACCGTCTCCGGCAGATGAGATTGAATAATAAGCATTGCTTGCAACGATTGGTGCTTTAGCACCACGAAGAAGTATGTCTTTCAATACCTAAGAATCTACATTAATGCATCAAGGACTGCTTTTGGGAATAAAGCAGTCCTTGATATGTGGAGCTAGAGGGAGTCGAACCCTCGTCCAAACGAGGAAACCATACGCTTTCTACACGCTTAGTCATCGGTGGGGTTTTCGAGTATAGGCAAGACCGTGACCACCAACCTATACCTTATCCTCTAAAATTTCACCGTAGCATTGAGGCTTGTTACGATTAGTCCCGATTTGCCTGCACCACCATATCGGATTGCTTCGGAACAACTGCGTCCGGGTGATGTCTCGTTCCAATACCTGGTATCGGAATAAAGTTAATCTACTGTACTTCGATTAAGCAGCGAGAGCATAGTTATTTTCGCCAGATAATTTTTGACGGCTCAGATTATAGTGCAAACCAACGAGGCACTGCGTGCTTACGTACCTTTTCTACCCGCTGTCAAATCCAGATAGCCCCTTGAGTATTGGTATCGTAATTTTGCGCGAAGATACAAACAATTTACATTCTCGCAAAAGGTATTATGAAATAATTTATTGTTTCATAAGTTATAAAAAACTAAATTTGCAGAAATTATAAACGTCTTGTGTGAGAAAAATGTCGCATAGTAAGAGATTGGAATTTTTGGATGCAATAAAGGGATTCTCTATTGTTTTGGTATTAATAGACCATTCGGGTTTTGCTCTATTGCCTGTGTTTGATATTGTAGAGGTACCGTCTTTCTTTTTGGTTTCGGGTATGTAGTTTCGCGATGAGCCTTTTAGAATAATGGCTTTAAAGAAAATTAATCGTCTTCTTGTGCCTTTGTTGTTCTTTTCGTTGTTGTATATTCCTTCTTATATTTTTCAATGTGTAAGCACAGGACAGAATATCTCTTTGCAAAATATTCTTGTGAGTAATCTCATATATTCGGCGAATGCTCCTTTATGGTTTCTTAAGACATTGCTCTGGGTTTTTGTAATATATGCAGTTTTGTATAAGATAGTCCTTAAATTAATAAAAGGTGTTGTGTGGCGCTATGCTCTGCTTGCTATGTGTGCTTTGTCAATGGCTGTTTTAGGAAAATATATGCCCACGAGTGGTTTTCTTCTGTCTATAGGATTGTCTCAGGCTGTATTGGCATATCCTCTGTTATTTCTTGGTTCTTTAATAGGCTTGTTTTTGCAGTCGTATGAAAATATTAATATGACAAAGACAAAACAGTATTTTATATTATTGTGTTCTGTTGTAATATGGCTTTTGACTGCGAATGACGGGTTGCGTTTTCATAATGCGGAATATGACGCAAATATATCTGTTTTTTATATCTCCTCGGCAATCTCTTTTCTCTCGTTGGTAATTATGTTTAGAGTTGTACCAATACCTATTTTGGAATATTATGGGCGTAACTCATTGATTGTATTAGGTGTGCATCAAGGTATTATAACGGTGTTACATTGTTGTGGCATTACTTTTCCTTGGTATGTATTGTCCATAACGCTATTGTTACTTGTTCCTGTTACATGGTTGTTAAGACGATATTTACCCAGCCTTTGTGGTGTCAAATACATGATTTCCCCAACACCCATTGTTAAATGACGGGTGTTGGGGAAATCATGTATTATGATAATTTAATAATATCAACCTTTTCCGGTGTGGGTGTAAACGGTTCCTTTTACCTTTACATTGCTTTCGAGGGCAATGCGTGATGGTGTCGGGTATTGTAGTTTTTCCAACTCATTTACCGATGCGGTGATATCGGTCATCAATTGGTCTGCCATGTCGCGACTGAATCCTTGTCGCACCACAATACGCATTACAATTGTCTCTTCGATATTTGCGGGCATGGTGTATGCAGGTACCATCCAACCATTTTGCTTTAATTTGTCTTGCAGGTCATACAGCGTCCACTTGCTTTTCTTTGCGTATTCCTCTTTCATTTGCCAAATGAACAGTGGGTTACATACCTCTTTGCTGTAGTTGCGGAACGGTTTCATCTTACCTATCTGCTCGTGCAGGTATTTGGCTATCTCCATGGAACTGTGTTGAATGGCTTTGTAACCTTCGAAACCTAAACGAATAAATTGGTAGTATTGTCCCAGTATCTGGGCTGCCGGACGCGAGAAGTTAAGTCCTACCTGTGTTATGTCGGCACCAAGGTAATTTACGCTGAATGACATGGAGTTGGGCAGGTACTTCTTGTCTTTCCATACAACCCATCCCAAACCGGGATATACAAGACCATACTTATGCCCACTGGTACTTATGGATAGTACCCATTTCAAGCGGAAGTCCCACTCTTTCTCCGGTTCCAAGAAAGGGAGAATGAAGCCTCCCGATGCTGCGTCTACGTGAATAGGTATGTCGTAACCCGTCTTTTTGTTGTACTCATCGAGTGCATCGTTAATCGCTTTTACATCGTCGTTAAGTCCGGTCCATGTTACCCCTTGAATGGGTACAACACAAATGGTGTTTTCGTCGCAATGTGCTATCACATCTTCGGGACAAAGGGTTAGTTTTTCGTGTGTAAGGGGTATTGTACGCATCTCTATTTGCCAAAGTTGAGCGAACTTCTCCCATACAACCTGATATGCCGATGAAATCACGAAGTTGGGTTTGTCGTATGGCTTACCCTGTGCAATACGACGGTTCTTCCAGCGTTGCCATGCAGCAACACCGCCAAGCATACATGCTTCACTTGAGCCTATACCCAATGCTCCCGCTTTCCATTTAGCCTGTTCGGGAGTGTTCCATAGATTGGCTATGATGTTTATACATTTTGCACACATTACAGCAATACGTGGATACTCGGTTTCGTCTATGTAGTTTATAGCAACGGCGTCGTTCATCAACTTAGTGGCATACGAATCCATGTAGGTTGTTACGAATGTTGCAAGGTTCAAACGAGGCAATGTTTGGGCAAATGTCTCATCTTTTACCATGCGGTAGGCAATCTCCGGAGTAGTGGGGTGCTGTGGTATACAATCTGTTGGAGCAGATTTCAACATCTCATCCGATGCAAAGACCGATGTGGTAACTGTTGCTTCGTGTTGGTTTTCTTCGTTTCTTCTCATTGTTTAATTTTTTTGGTTTATAATATGGTTGTTACGAATGTTGCAGAATAGACTAAACATTCATGCGACTCTCTATCATTTCCCAGTCAACAATCTCCCATAGACGTTGAACATGTTCGGCACGACGGTTCTGATAGTCGAGATAATAGGCGTGTTCCCATACATCAATGCCATATAATGGAATCATGTTATGACGAATTGGATTGTCGCCACCCGGACAACTGACGATGTTTAGTTTGCCGTTATCGTCTTGTGCCAACCATACCCATCCCGAACCGAACAGTGCTGCACATGACTCCTCCATCTTCTTTTTCATTGTTTCAAAATTACCGAAATCGAAATGAATGGCACTCAACAGTGTTCCACCGGGGCGGTTGTTCCCGGGAGGATAAGGGGTGAACTGCTCAAAATATAGTGCATGGTTCAGTACCTGACCGGCATTGTTAAACAGTGGTCCTTGTGGTACCTGCGCCACAATCTCACGTAACGAAAGCCCTTCGTATTCGCTTCCGCTTATAAGGCGATTTAAATTATCTACGTATGTTTGCAGATGTTTTCCGTAGTGATGTTCCAGTGTTGTTTGGCTTATCACAGGCGATAATGCACTTGTTGGGTAGATGAGTACCGGCATCTGGAATCCGGTAGAGTTTTTGGTTTGGATAGTACTCATATAAGTTGTAATTTTTGTTATTGAAAAAGTGTTGTATGAATTTATAACAAGGTTTGTCTTCTTATGTTCGCTCGTATGCCGATTTTTCCTTATCTTCGCATCGGTATTCAATACAGAAATATCTGTTTGTAAAGGTATGATGATAAACTACGAAGAAGAATTAAACTCCTCACAGTTAGAGGCTGTACGTTATCTCGATGGGCCTGCACTGGTTATAGCAGGTGCCGGGTCGGGAAAGACACGTGTGCTTACCTACAAAATTGCTTATCTGTTGGAGCAAGGTTACGAACCTTGGTCTATCCTTGCACTTACTTTTACCAATAAGGCGGCACGTGAAATGAAAGAGCGTATAGCGCAACAGGTTGGTGAACGCACTGCATCATATCTGTGGATGGGTACTTTCCACTCAATATTCTCTAAAATATTACGTCGTGAGGCTTCACTCTTGGGCTATGAACCTAATTTTACTATTTACGACCAGAGCGATTCTCGCAGCCTTGTAAAGAGTATTATTAAAGAGATGCAACTCGACGATAAGATATATAAACCCAATGCTGTGGCAGAGCGCATATCTGCTGCAAAGAGTCGTCTTATCTATCCCGATGATTATGCTCGCGATGCAGGGTTGCTGAAAGACGATCAATATGCGCGTATTCCCTCCACGAACGAAATATACAGTCGCTATGTGGCACGTTGTCGTCAGGCAAATGCTATGGACTTCGACGATTTGCTTGTGAATACTTACAGGCTCTTCGAGGAGTATCCTGCGGTGTGCGAAAAGTATGCGGCGCAGTTCTGCTATGTTCTTGTCGATGAGTATCAGGATACCAATTTTGTACAAGGTTGCATTGTGTGGCAATTAACACGTATGCGTCGTGCTATATCGGTTGTGGGCGATGATGCGCAGAGCATATATTCATTCCGAGGTGCAAACATTGGTAATATACTCGGTTTCTCGGAGCGTTACGGCAATGCCAAAGTGTTTAAGTTGGAGCAGAATTACCGCTCAACAAAAATGATTGTGAATGCTGCGAACAGTCTTATAGAAAAGAATAGTGAACAGATACATAAAACAGTATACTCGGAACGTGGAGAGGGTGAACTTCTCACAGTATCGGCTGCTTATTCCGACTACGAAGAGGTAGAGATAGTGGCAAATAAAATATCGGAATTACGTCGTCGCAACGGGTACGATTATAGCGATTTTGCCATCCTGTACCGTACAAATGCCCAATCACGTGTCTTTGAAGAGAGTTTTCGTAAACATACCATTCCATATAAGATATATGGCGGATTATCGTTCTATCAGCGCAAAGAGATAAAAGATGTAATAGCCTACTTTAGAGTTATATGTAATCCTCGCGACGAAGAGGCTCTGAAAAGAATAATAAATTACCCGGCACGTGGAATAGGTGATACAACACTCGAAAAGGTTAAGCGTGTGGCTTCGGAGCATGATAAAAGTATGTGGCATGTTATGCTCTCGCCGGCAGAGAGTGGACTCGATGTAAATAAAGGAACATTGAATAAACTGCACTCTTTTGTAAGTATCATAAACGATTTCAGAATGCAATCTGCTGAAAAAGATGCTCTTGAAATGGCACGTGAAGTGGTGCGCACAACAGGAATATGGGCAGAGATCTATCGTGATAACAGTGTCGAGGGTAAAAGCCGTCAGGAAAACCTCGAAGAACTTATAAACGGTATATCCGATTTTGTCGATATGCGTCGTGAAGAGGGTGATGAACATAATAAACTTATTGATTATATAAACAGTGTTCAGTTGCTTACCGACCAGGATGGGAACGATGATGAGTCTACCGATTATGTAAGTCTTATGACCGTTCATTCGGCAAAAGGCTTGGAATTCAAAACTGTGTTTATTGTCGGCTTGGAAGAGGATCTGTTTCCTAACCAGATGGCGCAGAATTCGGTTCGTGAACTCGAAGAAGAACGTCGCCTCTTCTATGTGGCAATAACACGTGCCATGAACCACTGCTTCCTGTCGTTTGCAAAAAGTCGTTATCGCTATGGCTCCTTTACTTTCTGTGAACCAAGTAGTTTTATACGTGAGATAGACTCCCGTTATATCTCTTTCAATGAAACCTCTATGCCTCGTCGCGAACAGCCACGTCCTTCATTCGCACGAGAAGGAATGTTCGCTGCCACCAATGAACGTCGTTACATGTCGCGTGAACAAAAAAACGATACTCCGGTGGAGCATATACCATATACCACAAAAATATCTACAACGACTCGTCTGCAACGTGTAACCGACGTGGTGCGTCAGCCATCATCTGCCGGTGATAGAAATGCATTGTTGCGGGTAGGTGTCGCAGTGCGACACGAGCGTTTTGGAGTGGGGCAGGTTACCGCTCTCGAGGGGGCTGGTGAGAATGCAAAGGCTACAATAAAGTTTAATAATGCAGGAGTTAAAATCCTTTTGCTTAAATTTGCACGATTAACACTATTAGACAATGAATAAAGAACAGATAATGCAGGTCCCTTCGCCCTGCTATGTTATGGAAGAGCGTTTGTTGCGTCGCAACTTGGAACTTATCTCGGGAGTGGCACGTGATGCCGGTGTGGAAATAATACTTGCCTTCAAGGCTTTTGCACTGTGGAAGAGTTTCCCAATCTTCAAGGAGTATATAAATTCTGTAACAGCAAGTTCCATTCACGAGGCACGTTTAGCCTATGAAGAGTTTGGTTGCAGAGCACATGCCTTCTCTCCTGCATATACCGACGAAGAGTTTCCCGAAATGATGCGTTGTAGCAGTCATATATCTTTCAACTCGCTCACACAGTATTCTCGTTTCTATGAACTTGCTAAGAGTGCCGAACATACAATATCCTGCGGTATACGTATAAACCCCGAGTATTCCGAAATAGAGACCGAACTATATAATCCTTGTGCACCCGGCAGTCGTTTTGGTGTTACAGCCGACATGCTCCCCGATGAGTTGCCGGCAGGTATCGAAGGGTTTCACTGTCATTGCCATTGTGAATCGGACTCGTATGCTTTGGAGCATACTTTGGAACATATCGAAGCAAAATTCGGTAAATGGCTTCGTACTATAAAGTGGCTTAACTTAGGTGGTGGGCATTTAATGACACGCAAGGATTACGATGTAGAGCATTTGGTCTCACTGTTAAAAGGCTTGCGTAAGCGTTATCCGAATTTACATGTTATTTTGGAACCGGGTTCTGCTTTTGCATGGCAGACAGGCTCGTTGGTGTCGTCGGTTGTCGATGTGGTGGAGAGTCGTGGTATACGTACAGCAATACTCAACGTTAGTTTTACGTGCCACATGCCCGACTGTTTGGAGATGCCATACCAACCTAAGGTAACAGATGCCGAATCGTTGTCCGCCGACACCGTTAAAGAGGCTTCATTCAATGAACATATTTATCGTTTGGGAGGTAACAGTTGTCTTAGTGGCGATTATATGGGCAGTTGGCGCTTCCCACAAGCCTTGCAGGTGGGCAATCGAGTAGTGTTCGAAGATATGATACACTACACTACAGTAAAAACCAATATGTTTAATGGTATATCGCACCCTTCTATTGCTCTATTACACGAGAATGGAGAGTTGGAGATGTACAAAGAATTTACATACGAGGATTATCGCGATAGAATGTGTTGATTCTTAAACACTTCTTTTGCTTTATTGTAATGTGGTATAAAACTTTTTTCAATTTCTATGAAAAAAATGCCGAAAAAACTTTGTGGGTATTGAAAAAAGACGTACCTTTGCACTCGTTAAAAGAACAAAGCCTAAGAGTTGTTGGAGAACAATTTGTAAAAGGGCTGTTCAAACTGGTAAAATTAATTTGGAAATAGTAAAATTATTTCTAAAACGCGGAAATAGTTCAGTTGGTAGAGCACAACCTTGCCGCAAAAAAAGATAAGGTATCAACCTTGGCAAGGTAAGTTTTATGAACTGCTATTTCTAAAACGCGGAAATAG
>CAZEKX010000067.1:0-10318 GCA_964512955.1 uncultured Bacteroidaceae bacterium | reverse complement strand
ACATTACTTGTTGTGGTTGGCTCTTGTCGCACCTGAGTTACAAATCCTTCGAATGTGTCATTGGGGAATGCGTCTACAGTGTATGTACAACGTTGTCCCTCTCTCACATTTCCTATATCGGCTTCGTCTATGTCGGCAATAAGGCGCATGTCGGTAAGGTCGGCGGCAATGGTAAACAGAGTGGGGGTATTATACGACGATGCAACGGTCTGTCCCTCTTCTATGGCTTTACTTAATACAACGCCGTCTATGGGAGATGAAATTGTTGCGTACCCTAAATTGGTACGTGCCTTTTCCACACCATATTTCGACGTATCGTAACTGTTTAATGCTTTTTGATATGCAAGGTCGGCAGTGTCGTATTCATCTTGGCTTATCAATCCCTTCTCGAACAACTTTCTTGTACGCTCCATGTTCTTCTTCTGATATTCATACTCAACCTTCGCACTTTTCATGTTGTTCTCTGCACTCGATAATTCACTTAACAGGTTTGTACGGTCTAGTTCTGCAATTACGTCTCCTCTTTTTACAATACTGTTGTAATCGACATATACCTTACTGATGATTCCGGAAACCTGTGTTCCAACCTCCACCTGTGTAACCGGCTCTATGGTGCCGGTTGCAGTTACACCTGTACAGATATCCTGTGAAGCAACCTCTGTAAACTTGAATTTTACATTTATCTTCTCCTGTTTACCACTTAAAAACCAAGTGATGCATATTATTGCTACTGCTATAATCAATAATACGATTGTTTTTCTTTTTCGTTTCATATCTTATTTTAATTCAATCTGTTATTAGAAAAGTATATCACCACCCATGTAGAATCTGAGAATCTGGTTGCTTAATATCGCGGTATATTTCGATTGCAATAGTTCTTGTTGTGCTTGTAATAATGATGTCCTTCCGGTAAGTAGTTCCGTAGCACTTTTAAGTCCTACATTAAACTGCTCGTTTAACAGTTCGTAACTTGCTTGTGCGCTCTCTACACTGTTTTTTGCGGCTATATATTGTTTCTGCGCACTTTGTGCATCCAACCACACGCCTTCGATGGTGCTATATAACTGTTTTTGAGCATTTATCTCATCCAATTGACTGCTTAAATATTGCAATTTAGCCTTTTGAATATTACTTTTTGTTGTGCGGTTGTCATATAATGGTATGGATAGTGATAATCCTACAGAACCACTTAGATTATATTTCATTTGATGTCCGAAACTCTTGGAATTATTGTCGTTGTTGCTTGTTCCTGCACCCGCATTGAGTGAAATGGTAGGGTAGTAACTTGCCTGTGCCTGTTTTATTGCAAGATTGGCAGCATGCGTATTTAATTTGCTGCTTTCAATCTCCGGGCGTTTTGTCAGTGCAATATTGTAAACCTCTCCAACAGCAATGAGCGGTGTCAATACTAAATTTTCTTCAACTTGTGGAGTTATAATCTTCAGTTCACTGTTATCGGTTATCTCTAACAATTGTTTCAATTGCAGTTTGTAGTTGGCAAGTTGTGCTTCGGCATTTACCAATTGAAACTCCGCAGAACTAACCTGCGAACGTAATTCAATTACTTCGCTATGTGCCACCTTACCTACATTGTATTTCTCTTCACCAACCTTAAGATTCTCTTGTGCCGCTTGTAGCGATTGCTCATTTACCTTTATAGCCTCTTGTGAGTATAGAATCTGTACAAAGAGTGTGGCAATCTCCTCTTTTAGCATATTCTCACGTTCTGCAACCGATAGTTCGGCTATACTGCGGTTCAGTCGTTGTTGCTTAATACTTCTCCAATTTTTCCCACCATTAAAAAGAGTCATCCCGGCATTTATTCCGTAACTTCCCGAATATGTGAAATGGTCTTGCGATGTGCTTACTCTGCTACCACCGGAACCATCATTGGTAACAATTGAACTTCCAATACCATCTTCTATGTATGGTTGATAACGCCCGTTCTGACTTGTGCTGAACGATAGGTTGGGGAATAATGCTGCTTTCGCACTTTTTACATCTATTTCGCTCTCCTGCAGTGCTATCTTGCTCTTTTGCAGTTCTATATTGTGCTCAATGGAGTAATCTATACAATCTTTTAAACTCCAAACATCTTTTGTCTGTGCCGATGCAACAGTTGCTATGCCCATAGCAAATATTAACGGCATGCAGTGTCTCCTAAACATAAACCTCTGTTTTATTATTTATATTTACTAAATTTTATATTTGACAAAGAAAACCTGCTTTGGATTAAAGTGTTATTGTTAAAATTGTTTATATCTGCATTATCTTTTTACTAACAGCCATTTTTTATCAACCGGGTGCAATGTTTGTAATTTTTATTAAGAAAAGTAATTTGGTGAAGTGAATGATATACCTTATCTTCGCAGACGAAATAAATAATTAACTGCATAACTATGTTTTCAGGAATTGTTGAAGAATTCGCTACGGTGAAAAGAATAGAAAAAGAACAGGGTAACGTACATTTTACGCTTACCTGTTCATTTGTGGATGAACTAAAGATAGACCAGAGTGTGTCGCATAACGGTGTTTGTCTTACAGTGGTAAATATTGGCGATGGTTGCTATACCGTAACAGCCATGCAAGAGACTCTGTTACGCTCGAATTTAGGCGACTTGAATGTTGGTGATAAAGTAAATGTTGAGAGAAGTATGCTTATGAACGGTCGTCTCGACGGACATATCGTTCAGGGACATGTCGACCAAACTGCCGAATGTGTCGAGGTGCGTGATGCCGATGGTAGTTGGTATTACACATTCCGTTATGCCAAGGATAATGAGATGGCAAAAAAAGGTTACATAACAGTCGATAAAGGTTCTGTTTGTGTGAATGGTGTAAGTCTCACAGTGTGTGAACCCACCGATAACTCTTTCACTGTTGCTATAATCCCTTACACATATGAACATACCAATTTCCACACAATAAAGGTGGGTACACGTGTAAACATTGAGTTCGATATTATAGGTAAGTATATAGCACGTATTGCAAGTATATAAAATGGGGCGTTTTCTTGAATTGGCACAGGCTCGCCAGAGCGACAGGGCTTTTATTGCAGGCAAGAAGATAGAGCGCGAAGTGTTGGAACGTATTGTTGAGGCTGCTCGTTTGGCTCCTTCGGCATGTAACGGACAACCTTGGCACTTTACAGTGGTTACCGACGAGGAACTATTGCCACAGGTGGGTAAAGCAACATCGAGTCTTGGCATGAATCGCTTTGTTAAGGATGCATCGGCTTTGGTGCTGATAACTCACGAACCAACAAATATAACATCGAAATTGGGAAGTGGAATAAAGGACAAGGATTTTCCGATGATGGATTTGGGTATAGCATCGGCATATATGACCTTGGCTGCCGAGGACGAAGGTGTAGGTTCTTGTATTCTGGGTTGGTTCGATGAAACGAAGATTAAAGAACTAGTCGGTATTCCACAGAAAAAACGCCTTATGCTTATAATTGCTTTAGGTTATGCAGCAAAACCAAAGCGTAAAAAGATACGTAAAGAGTGGGATAAAGTAGTTTCGTTCGAGAAATATTGATATTACAGACAATAGGAGTGCCATGGCACTCCTATTGTTGTAAAAAGCAGTCGGCCTGTAAGCCGGGTTCTGTACCTCTTACGAGGCGTCTGTCATTCATCTATGCCATGTGTCACCACATGGCTGAAGCGTTCTACCCTCCGGCTCGGGCGAGCAACCCTCAAACACCGGTTTACATGAACTTGCAACCTCCAAGACGCACGGCTCGTACATCGCTGCACGACCGGTGGGCTCTTACCCCACCTTCTCACCCTTACCCTTGCGGGCGGTTATTTTCTTCTGCGTTACTCTGCCTTCGCAGGCGGCTTTCTGTTAGGAAGTGGAGTGCTCTGTGCTGCCCGGACTTTCCTCCTTTGCCTCAAAGGGCAACGGCGACAGACCGTCCGACTGCTGTTATTTTTGTAGTTTCCTATTTTCGCATTTCCAATGCAAAGATACAACAACTTCCAAAAATGCCGATAATACTTTTTTAGTTTTTATATAAAATGTATTATATTCGCATTCGAAAATAATAAAAAATATTGAAATATGAAAAAGATATTGTTTCTTGCATTGTCATCTATCGTGGCTTGCAGTCTAAATACTTTTGCCGGTAGCGATGACAACTGTAAAACATTCAACTTGTTTCCTACAAAAACCACCGAGGATATTCCGTATCGTATTCCTGCTATTGCTGTAACACAAGATGGAGCACTTGTAGCAGTTGCCGATTATCGCTTTTGTCGTGCCGATATTGGTAACGGACGTATCGACTTGCATAGCCGTATCAGTTACGATAACGGTGCAACATGGGGCGAAATTGCAACAATAATATCGGGTGATGGTAAAAAGGTCGATAATAATCCAAATATATCACTTACAGCAGGTTATGGCGACCCTTGTATTGTCGCCGACCGCGAGAGCAACCGTTTGTTGCTCATCTGTGTATGTGGCTATCAAACATATTTTGCCGCTACACGTGATTATCCGAATCAGGTAGCACGTCTTTATAGCGAGGATGGTGGCAAGACATGGAGTGCGCCACAAGTTATCACCGAACAGTTCTATGCTCCACTCGATAATTCCCCGGTGGGTCCCATAAAGTCTATGTTCATAGGCTCCGGTCGCATACATCAGAGTCGAATAACCAAGGTTGGCAATTACTATCGTCTCTATGCATCCATGCTTGCCCGCGACAAGGATGGTCGTTTCTGTAATTTTGTGGTCTATTCCGACGATTTTGGCGGTAAGTGGAATATCCTTGGCGGTGTTGATTCTGCTCCAGTTCCTTATGGTGGTGATGAACCCAAGACCGAGGAGTTGCCCGACGGTTCAATACTTCTTAGTTCACGTTGTGGCGGTGGCCGTCTTTATAATATCTTTACATTTACAGATAGTAATAAAGCGCAAGGCTATTGGGGCAATCACGCCTTCTCGGGAGAACACAACGGTGGAGTAACAGCACTTGGTAACTCATGTAACGGCGAGGTTATGATTCTGCCCGTAAAACGTAACAGCGATGGAAAAGATATGTTCATTGCTTTGCAGTCATTACCTTTCGGTAACGGACGTAACAATGTGGGTGTCTATTACAAAGAGTTGTCCGGTTTTGTCGATTACAACTACCCCGAGAACTTTGCAAAGGACTGGGATGGTCGTTTGCAAGTAACAGACAAACCTTCGGCATATTCAACCATGATACAACAAGCCAATGGTGCCATTGCTTTTGTCTACGAGGAGGATACATATAAGACAGTTGGTGGCGGTTACTCTATAATTTATAAGGAACTCACCATTGAGGATATTACCGCTGGGAAATATTCCTATAATCCAAATGTAGATAGGGCACAGTTTGTATTGGATACACTTTATTAAGCAATAAGAATCCTTCACCGCGGTGAAGGATTCTTTATATAAGCCACTCAAAACCGATAGATGCAATAACCGTCATGCAACCGGCAACGGCAATGGACAAACTACTCATGGCACCTTCTATCTCGCCCATCTCCATGGCCTTGGCTGTACCCATGACATGCGATGCTGTGCCAATGGCTATTCCTTTTGCCACAGGGTGTTTAATACGTAGAATTTTGCATAAAAGGTCGCCTGCAATGTTCCCCATAAGTCCCGTTATCATTATTGCAGCAACAGTAATGGCTACATATCCATGCAACTCCTGTGAAAGACTTATGCCTATGGCTGTGGTTATGGATTTTGGTAGCAGTGTAACATATTCATGGTGTCCCAAATGAAACAGTAGAGCCATTACAAAAATTGTGATACCGCTTGTAATCACTCCCGATGCAATACCTACCATTATAGCAGTAAAGTTCTTCTTTAACAACCGCAACTGTTCATATAATGGAATGGCAAGGCACACAGTGGCAGGAGTAAGGAGATAACTGAGGTGTTGCGCACTGTTATTATACGTCTCATACTCTATGCCGAACAGTAACAGTATAACAATTGTTAATATAATGGCAATAAGTAAAGGGTTGAATAGGAATAGTTTGAATCTTTTCTTCAATTGTAAACCAATGATGTATGTGGCAAGCGTTATTACCAACCCAAGGAATAACGATGTAGAAAGAAACTCATTCATCTCTTATACCTCCTCTCTTTATACCGTATTATCCATTGTGTAACATGTCCCGAAACTGCGAGAACAACAATAGTAGAAACAATGGATATAACTATAATTGCAGTTAGGAACTCATGCATCACTCCCCAAGCCTCAATCAACCCTACAGTGGGTGGAATAAACATCAACGGCAATATATATATCAAGAACTTGCCTGTCTCCTTTACAGCCGACAAAGGTAACACCTCTGTTGCAAGTGCAGTAAACAGTATTACCATTCCATAGATGCTTGCCGGAATAGGTAATGGTATCAGACGGTTCAAAAGTTCGCCCAATAGCGATATTGCCACTATTATTGTAAATTGAATAATATATTTCACTATTTCTTCAGGCTTTTTTGTAGTATGTTAAACCGTTTTATAAGATGTATGACAGACAAAACAGTCAATATCAGTCCTGCACCAAAATGCCATATTCCTATTTTTGAGTTGGCTCCACTTACACTCAACAATAATAAACCGGTAATGGTTGTTGCTAAATATATAATAGATAGTCCTATCGTTATTCGGCTTTTCCTGCTTAATCCGTTTTTGAATGTCTTGTACCATCCCCAGTGCATCTTTATATGTATTATGCTTAGGATTACAAAGATTATGCTTGCTATAGTGTGGCACACAGCCCAATTATGCCACGTTTCGTGGCTTGTTCCATGTCCTGCTATGTGAAGTTCAATACCCGATAATGATGTAATGGCAAATGTAAACACCAACCACCAATCAATCACAAAAATTTTCTTCATATATAATTATGTTCCTTTTAAAAGTAACTTGAATTTCTCACTGTTTTGCATTTCACTGCAAAAGTAGTACAAAACAGTGGATAAAGAAAATTCGGGTTTATAACCTTTACTTATATTAATGCTTTGAAGGACGAATAAATAAGTATTCCGGCAACAGTCATGCCAAAAAGAATAATAGGCATATACGCCTGTTTTATTTCACCATGGGGCCGGTTACAGAAACGTACTTGCAATGAGTATACCATAGATGCACATGTTATACCTACCAATGCTCCCATTAATGTATCACCGGGGTAGTGTACACCTAAGTACGACCGCGAATAGCAGGTTATAAGTGCCCATGTCATAAGTATAGCCGATAACCAATACTTGCGGAATAGCAATAGTATGTAAAAGGCAAGAGCCCACGTGTTGGCTGCGTGGTTCGATGGAAACCCATGTCTGCCACCACGTTTGTTATTCATAATATTTACAAACTCTGAAATAGGGTTCTCTAGATTACTTGGACGAAGTCGACCAAATACATCTTTCAACAGGTGTGCAACTTGGTCGGTAATCAGAATAAGCAGTGCCACTGCAATTATACATATTAGTAAATGTTTCCAAACAAAACACCTCCACATAACATATAATATGGATAAGTACATTGGAATCCAAACAATCTTGTCGCTGAACGAATACATGAAATTATCGAAAAATGTATTGTTGGCATCATTTATAGCCAAAAGTAACGAAGTGTCGAATTGTACTAATGAGTCGAGCATAGCGTTATCTGTTTATGGTTATTATGTCTTGGTCTATATAAAGTCTTTATATTGCAGGAACACATTCGTTTAGCGTTCTGCAAGGTCGTCGTAAAGTTTTTGCAGGTATGCTTTTCCCTGCATAAGGTTCTTTCCGGGAGTATTACCGTCGTCTACTGCCACACGCCCCGATTGGCAATCATATATGAGTTGGTTATCGGGTGTTACCATACCAAAGGCATCGGGCACAGTGAAAAATGCAAAATGGGGTGTCTCATTGTCGAGCAGGTCCTTGCTGAATGCAAACTCGCTATGTGGTAATCCGAGTTGTGCAAGTAGTGTTGCGGCTAGGTCGTGCTGCGAACCATATACATCTATGCGACGAGGTTCACGCACTGCACCACCCACCATTAGCAGTGGAATAGTGTATCGTTGTAACTCTAAGTTGGTTATGTTCTGAGGATAGGCTCCCAAGTGGTCGGGTATAAGTACAACCAAAGTGTTTTTCCATTGTGGCAACTCCTTGAACCTGCGAATGAAGTCGCCAAGGCAACTGTCGGTGTAGGCAAAAGCATTAAGACGCTCGTTTTGCAGTCTGCTGTAAGGCACCTCAAACGGTTCGTGGCTGCTGCTGGTCTGTAAAACTCTGTAATGTGGAGAGTCTGTGCCGTTCTCTGCCTCCTGTTGCAGGTCGGTCAACAGACGGTTAAAGGCTATGTGGTCGTGTACACCCCACTTGCTCAATCGTTCCGAAACGGGGAAATCTTTGTCCGATACAATATCTTCGAATCCCGACGACATAAGGTAGGAACGCATATTGGTAAAGTCGGCATCGCCACCATAGTAGTATTTTGTTCTGTATCCTGCTTTGCGCAATGAACCCGCTATGGAGGGCAGGCTCTGTGTCTTGCGTGGGTATTTCATTATGCTGGTTGTTGGTTGTGCCGGATAGCCGCTTAGTACCGACACCAGTCCGCGGTCGGTACGGAAACTGTTGGCAAAGATGTTGGTAAATAGTACTCCCTCTGTAGTTAAACTATCCATACATACCGCAACATTATCCTCACCACCCAGGCTCTTCATAAGATGCGATGAGAAACTCTCCAATATAATCAAAAGAATATCGGGTCTTTGGATTGTGAGCAGGGTATCCTTTGGCGCAATCTCACCGGGAACGACACCTTCTCTTGCTTGTCGGTCTTGTAACGACACAAATAACTTGTCAGCCTCGGTTGTATCCATAAAACGATACTGTGCTGCAAAATCCTTCTGTTTCGATAGCGACTCCATTAATGAGAAAGCAGGGTTGGTTGCAGCATGGTTCAGTCGTAGGTTGGAACTGAAATATACCTTTCCGGTGTTCATGGTCGATACGGTGAAACCACCACGAATAGGTATGAACAATAGTGCTGTCAATAACAACAGAACAACAGATGTTGCTATGCGTTTGCGTGGGAACTTCATCTGCCTCCAATACTGTTTACCAAGCAACGTCTTGTTATATACAAAGTAGAGTAGTGTGGCAAGGAGTATCATACTTAAAATTCCACCCAGCACTATCCATAGGCTAACACTGGCTACAGCATCTTTAGGCGAGGAGAAAAAGTAGAACAAAGGCGTTGCGTCCAAACGGAATCCCCAATATTCGTATAAACCCAAATCCACTATGCAGATAACGGATAATAATATTGCTACAAACAGGTAATACCCCTTCCATATATTACGTAATATCTTTGATTGTGTCCATGCCGATGCAATAAGAAACAGACCGGGAAGTGCTGTCAGGTAACCCGCCAGCGATAAGTCCAGAGGAAGACCATGATATATTACATTCAACCAATCGCTAGCAGGGGTGTCGGCATACAACGAATGGTAAAAGAGCATAAATAACGGTTTCTGTAAAATAAATATACAGAGAAACAACAGGTATGTTTTTGCAAAACTTATTATTCTTTTCTTCATAAGTAATAGAAAAATGGTTATAGTAAGCACAATGGCTTCTCACATAGTCTCTTGTTTTGTTGCAAGTATGCCTGTCATAGCAAGAACTATATTTGGCAAATATAGTTGTAAAAGTAATACGAATAGTGCTTTTTAGGACATTTTTCGCGTTATAATTACCACTATTTTGCAAATATATCTTAATTAATTTGTGGAATGAAAATTTTTTAATGAATAATTTAAATAATAATTTGCTTTATTTTTAACAATTGTTTTTTTGATTGATTATGTTTTTGTGAGGAAGGCGTATATATACTATGTAACCGCAAAAAAGAAAGAAACATATATTTTTTGAATATAAAAAACTTTAAGAATCCAGATATGGAATAATTAAAGTATCTTTGAACCCATAAATAAATCATTAGGATATGGCAACAATTATAAAAAAGGAAGAAAGAGATTTTCAACCTAACCCCAATAAAATAGATGGTTTTCGCTTATTAACAGATATGACGAGGGTAAAGAAAGGCATTAATCCTAAATACCTCAATTTTGATATGCGTCAGCTTGATACAAATGAGTGTAATGCTGCCTATCATTTTCATCGGTATGCAGAAGAATTGTTTGTGATAATGAAAGGTTCTGCTATGTTGCGTACACCAAAAGGATTGGAAGAAGTACAAGAAGGAGATATGATTTTCTTTGAATCAGGAGAAGCTGGAGCACATCAATTAT
>CAZEKX010000066.1:0-10404 GCA_964512955.1 uncultured Bacteroidaceae bacterium | reverse complement strand
TGCACTGTCGCTCGCTTCACGTTCTGAGGCTCCTGAGAATTGCCCTGTCTGTCGAAACGAGCAACGCATAAGCCCCACGCCAATATGTATAACACAACCTCTATACCAATAGTTGCCATAGGGTATGGATACACCAATGGCTGTATGGTATTTGAGGTATGTATATAACACACCTACGGGGCATTCACGTTGCTTTGTTCTTGACAGACAATTTGAAATTTTCTCAGGATTTCAGAACGTCAAAACCAAAGCGTAGTAAACGCCTTTTCATATGTCTTGTCCCACTTTCACGTTCTTCTCTGTTGGAGATAGAACTGTCGACGCAGGATTATATGATAATTTACTGCAAAATTATATAAAACCAACATAAAAACAAATTTTCCTCTTGAATGAATAAGAAACTTGGCGATATAAATTCAACTAGTTTCTAATAAAGCGACAAAATAACATGAAATATAACCAAAGATTTTACACTGTTTATTGCTTTTAAATTGATTTTGGGAAGTGATAAAACGACACAATTGATATAAATTTGTCGTCAAAAGAATAATTTTGTCCAAAAAATGTGGATTTTTAAAATTTTTTGCACAAATTTGAAGCCGAAAACAGACACAAAATAGTTTAACATTCAAAACTGTTTCTATTAGCACATGGAAGATTACAAGAAGAGCGGTATTGGTGAGAATGAGAAAGAGATTGTTTTTTCACAAGCCGTAAAAGCCGGTAAAAGAATTTATTACATCGATGTAAAAAAGAATCGTAAAGAGGAAATGTATCTCTCTATCACTGAAAGTAAGAAGATTGTTTCGGGTGAAGGTGAGGATGCATCTGTATCGTTTGAGAAACACAAGATATTCCTTTACAGAGAGGATTTCGAGAAATTTGCAACCAGCCTTAAACAGGCTATAGATTTTGTGGTTGCAGAACAGGGTGAGTACCAACCTCGCCAGTTTGAAACACCTGCTCCCGAAAAGGAGAATAACGACCTTAAAATTGATATTGAGTTCTAAGGATATTTACGATATAAATCGAACTGTTTCCGGGAGGATGTATTTAAAAACTCCGGGAAATGTTTGTAATTGATAACGCAAGTACAAACGAAAATGAATTATTAAAGGATAACAACCTCTAATAATTCATTTTTTATTATTAACTTAGCAAATCAATAGATGAGTTGAGATGAATATTATACACACTGCCGATTGGCACTTGGGACAGACCTTTTTTGGATATGATAGAACGAATGAACACTGCCAATTCCTCGATTGGTTATGTGAGTTGCTTAAGAGGAGAAATACCGACCTCCTGCTCATTGCGGGCGACCTGTTCGATGGTCCAAACCCTTCGGCTGTGGCACAACGTCTATTCTATAATTTTATACGCAGGGCTGTTACACTGAACCCGACACTGCAAATAATAATTATTGCCGGTAATCATGATTCGGCAACGCGTTTGGAGGCTCCAAACCCTCTGCTCGAAAACTTTAATGTTCATGTACGTGGAGAGATTAAACGTGGCGAAGGGGGCGAGATTGACTTCGACCGTTATATAATCCCTGTAAATGATACTATGTGTTGCCTTGCTGTTCCCTATCTGCGCAATGGCGACTACCCTATTGCTGCCAACCACAACGAAGGAGTAAAAATGTTCTACTCTGAACTTTATAAAAGGGCAAGTGAGAGATTCGACAAGGTTGTGGCAATGGGACATCTGCATGCAGGCGGTGGCGTATTGTCGGTAGACGACCGTTCGGAACGCATAATAGTTGGTGGATTGGATTGTGTGGATGCCGACACCTTTGACAATGGTATTGCTTATACGGCACTGGGACATTTACATAAAGCCCAACGTGTGGCAGGACGAGAGAATGTGTGCTATGCAGGTGCTCCACTGCCCATGTCCTTTGCAGAGCGTAACAACAAACAAGGGATAACTTTTATCTCTTTAAGTGATGAGGATTCCAGGATTGAAAGGATTGAGTTTGATGCTCCGGTAAAGTTACAGAGTATACCGAATACACCATTACCTATTTCACAGGTTATTGAGGAACTGAGAAATTTACCACAAGGGAAAGCCGATGATAATGCTCCTTATTTGGAGATACGTGTATTGATTACGGAGCCTGAACCCACCATGCGTCAGCAGATAGAAGAGGCGTTAGAGGGTCGTGCTGTGAGGATAGCACGCATTGAGGCTGTTACCGAACAAAAGGAGAGTAAGATACACTCCATTTCCACATATGACGAACTGAAAAGAATTGAGCCTTTGGAACTTGCGAAGGATATCTACCGCAGAAAATATGGACAAGAGGAGTTTCCACAAAAGATGGATGAATTACTGAATTGTGTAATAAATGAGGTTATGGAGGAGAAGATGCTATGAAGATACTTGCCATAAGAGGAAAGAACCTTGCATCGCTTGAAAGTGAATTTTACATAGACTTTCGTAGTGAACCACTATGTTCCACAGGAATATTTGCCATTACAGGTTGTACGGGTTCGGGTAAATCGACCCTGCTCGATGCTATATGTATTGCACTGTTCAATAAATCGCCACGAACATACAAGATAAGCAAACCTGCCGACATAGACGATATTGGTGGTAAACCGATAAAGGAAAATGACCCACGTAACATTCTGCGCAGAGGGGCTTCGGAAGGATTTGCCGAGGTTGAATTTAGGGCAACAGATGGCAAGGAGTATCGTGCCAATTGGAGTGTATACAGAGCATATCACAAGCCGAACGGTACTATAAAAGATGATTCATGTACACTGTTCTGCATAAGCGACAATATGCCTATTGCCGGTGGAAAAACGGAGACTCTGAAAAAGATCAGTGAACTTATTGGTTTGACATACGAGCAGTTCACACGTGCCGTTATGCTTGCTCAGGGTGAGTTTGCGACATTTCTAAAGGGTACATCGCACGACAAAGCCGAAATATTAGAGAAACTGACGGGTACTGAGATATACAGCGAGATTTCGATGCGTATATATGAGAAGAAAAAATATGCCGAAGAAGAACTTAAACTTATACAGGAAAGAATAGATGAGATTGAGTTGTTGGGTGAAGAGCGGGAGAAAGAGATTAAGGAGGAGAATGAATATCTGCTACAAGAAAATAAAAACTCGGAAACGAGAATAAAGATTCTTGAGAAGAAGATAAATTGGTTTGAGCGATATACGCAACTGCAAAAGGAGTTACAAAGTGCCGAGAAAGAGGTTGAAAGATGCCACGAAGCGCTACAACAGGCACTCCCTGAGAGAGAGAGATTGGAGCGTATTGACAGTGTACAAGGTATTAGGGATACTTACGTTGAGATTCTAACATGCAAACGTAACATTAAAAACAACGAAGAGGAGAGAGAGAGATGCAAAGTACAAATTAAAGAGGTGGAAAAAACTCTTGTACAAGCAGAGAGCAGCCTTGAACTTTGTTTGAAACAACAGACAAAGTGCAACGATGAATGGAACAATGCATCGCCGCTAATAAAAGAGGCTTTGAAGATAGAGGCTGCCAACAGAAACCTGCAAAAAAGTATACAAGAGAGCATACAGGAGATTAAGAGTATTGAACAACTGCATTGCACTGAGAAGAAAAATATTAATTATTTAAAAGAGTATATTGAAACTAGCAGAAAAAATCTGCAGGGGATAGCATTGTGGTTCGATACATACAGGATATACGAAAAAATTGTGCCCAAAGCCGATATTATTATTGCAAACATAAACGATATTAAGGAGGCTGAACAGCAAATTACAAAAAAGAGGGAGTTGCTTACAGGAGCAGAGAATCTACAGAGACAACAAACGGCACTTTTGGATGAGGAGAAAAAGATTGCAGAGCAACTTAACAGTACTCTTTCTACCGAGATTGCTACACTGCGCAACAGACTTGTGGAGGGTGAACCTTGTCCGGTATGTGGCAGTTGCCACCATGTAACTACGAAAAGCAGTATAAATACTTTGCAAGAGGCGGAACTGGCAAAAGCCAAACAGCAGGTTGAAGAGAATATTGCACACCTTACAAAAAGCATTGAGAGCAACCAAAACGAAATAATGTTATTAGGCGGTTCTATAGCAAGTTATACCACACACCGTAACGAGAGACTCGACAGAACGAAAGAGTTGCTTAACTTTTTTGACAATGCCGAGGAACTGATAAACGACAATGGTTTTGCCGATAATTTGAAGGAGATTGCCAATGAGTGGCAAAACAATAAAGAGAAGGAGACAACACTTAAGGAGCATATTGCGGTTGCAGAGAGCAACCTTGCCTCGACAAGTGAAAGAGAGAAAGAATTGCAGGAACAACTGAAGGAGAAAAACCAACGATACGAGACGCGAAAAAGAGAGTTAGATATTGAGATTGAGAAACTGCACTCTATTGTAGGCAAGGAGCATTCAGCCGAACAGATGGAAGAGCGTTTGAAGAGGGAGATAACCGAAGTGAACAACAAGGTTGTTCTTGCTACCGAAAAACGAAACGAGTTGTTGGTTGCGTGCGAAAAACAGAGAGGATTACTGGCGCGTGCATGTGAAACAGCAAAAGAACTTGACCGGGAATTTAAGCAGAAGAAGAAAGAGATTGAGGAGTTTCTGTTAAGTCGCACCGATACTCTTACACTCGAGGAGTTACATGCTTTGGCAACAATACCACCGGCAACAATATTGCAGTTACGTGAACAACAAAACATTCTGAGAACAAACGAAGCAAAGGCTGTGGCAACGTTCAACGAGAGAAAACGTAATATAGACGAGCACAACAGAGCAGATGAACGACCACTGTCCGAAGAGAGCCAAACGGAATTGATTGATGCATTGCATACAACAAAAAAGGAGAAAGCCCAACGAGAGGAACGCATAACAGAGATTACTCTGCTACTAAAGAATGACAAGGCAAACAGAGAACGTACCGCATCGTTATTGGAGGAGCATAAGGCAAAGAGTGAAAAGGCTTTGAACTGGAAAAAACTGAATGACCTGTTAGGGTCGGCAGATGGTGCGAAGTTCAAACTGCTGGCGCAGGGTTACACATTAGACATTCTATTGAAATATGCCAATATACACTTGAAAGAGATATCGCACAGATATAAACTTGCAAGAGTTTCATCGGCAACACTCTCCATAAAGGTTATAGATATGGATATGTTGTCCGAAGAACGTTCGGTACACACCTTGTCGGGAGGTGAATCGTTCCTTGTTTCACTTGCCTTGGCTTTGGCACTATCATCGTTATCGTCTAACAATATGAATATTGAGACTCTGTTTATTGACGAGGGATTCGGTTCTCTCGATAGCGAAACATTGCGTATTGCCATGGACGCATTGGAGAGATTGCAGAATCAGGGAAGAAAAATAGGAGTAATATCTCACCTTAGTGAAATGATAGAACGTATACCTATACAAATTGAGGTTAAAAGAATAACACCCGGAAAGAGTGAAGTGGGAGTTGTAAAAAGATTTTAATCATGAGCAAGACATTATATGTTTATAGAGCATCGGCAGGGTCGGGTAAGACATTTACCCTTGCATTGGAGTATATAAAACTGCTTATCGTAAACCCCGAAGTTTACAGGCATATACTTGCTGTAACTTTTACAAACAAGGCTACAGGCGAAATGAAAGAGCGTATAATGAGTACGTTATACGGAATTGCCAATGCCCTACCCTCGTCGAACGACTACATGACAAAATTGATTGAATCGTTTCCAAGCCGTTCTAAAGAGGAGATAATGAGACGTGCAGATACTGCATTGGAGATGATTCTGCACGATTACAGCCATTTTCGTATACAGACGATAGATGCATTCTTCCAGACGGTTCTGCGCGGGTTGGCAAAGGAGTTGGAACTGAGCAGCGACATGGAGATATCCATGAATGGAACCAAATTACTGAACGATGCCACAGACCTGCTGATAAGGCAACTGAAGCCCACAAGCGAACAGATGGGATGGTTAGTGGAATATATCGAGGAACATTTGGAAGATGACAAGGATTGGAAGGTACGCAACTCGATAAAGAAGTTTGCCGAAAATATACTGAAAGAGGAATACCAGGAACGTAGCGAGAACCTGAGGGAGCAGATTAAAAAAGAGAACGGTGCCCTGCTTGCAGAATACAGAAAGATATTACGAGGTATAGAAAAAGAGATTATCGCAAGAATTAAATCTCTTGGAAACCGTTTTTTTGAAATAGCCGATGAAGCATACCTTACCGAAGAGGATTTCTACATGAAGAAAAAGGGGATATATAGTTTCTTTAAGAAACTGCAGGATGGCACATTCCCCGAAATAACTCCGAAAGGTTCGGCTATGATGTGCATAAAAGACCCTACAAAAATTTCGGGGAGGTTGTCAATAGAGAAATGTAACGAGATTGCATTGCTTATTCAGGAGTATTGTAACAATTACGAAAGGGATTCTCTAGTATATAACAGTTGTACTCTTTCGCTGACAAGGTTTCATCAATTACGATTGCTCGACAGCATTGGCAAACAGTTACAAGAGGAGAACAACCGCGAAAACCGTTTTCTGCTGGCACAGACCACTCACCTGCTGAGCAAAATGATTGAGAACAGCACAACATTTATATTCGAAAAAATAGGTAGTGAAATAAGTCATATTTTTATAGATGAATTTCAAGATACATCGAAGTTGCAGTGGTTATGTTTCAAAGTTCTGTTGCAAGAGGTTATGGCTCACGGTACAAAGAACCTGATTGTGGGTGATGTTAAGCAATCGATATATCGTTGGCGAAACAGCGACTGGAATATTCTGAACCATATAGAGGATGAGTTTCCCGAAGGGACAATTGCAAAATATGATACCGGCAATACCGACAAAAATGGTTGCGGAGAGACAATGAACTACCGAAGCGAAAGGCGTATTGTGGAGTTCAACAATAACTTCTTCGAGAAATCGAGAGAGATAATTGAGAAATCATATTCCGATAAGTTGGAGAATAGAATTAAAGACTTCTCCAAGGCATACGCAGGAGTAAGACAAAGTATTCCCGACAACAAACCCAATTGTGGATATGCCGAGATAAGATTACTTAAAGAGGAGGGCAAAAAGTTCGAGGAAGTGGCATATACCCAACTCATGGAGACATTGCGTTTACTGTTATTGGAAAAAGGAGTAAAGCCAAAGGATATTACTATTTTGGTACGCAAGAACCGCTATATGCCCGAAATAGCCCGCCACTTCAATGAAACTTTTAAGGGGTACAATTTCAGCATTATATCCGACGATGCATACAAATTATCCTCCTCGCCGGCTGTAAATATTATTATTGCCGCAATACGCCACATTGTTATGCCCGAAGACAGAATTAATCTTATTCATCTGCTGATGTTATATCTTAATGAGACAAAGCATATAGCAACAGACCCACAATCGCTATCGGGCAACAGAGATTTGACGGCATTGCTACCTTGCGATTTTCTAAAAAAGAGAGAGAGATTACGCGAGATGCCTATATATGAATTGATAGAGCAATTGATAGTGCTGTTCGAACTGAACAGTATGCAAGGCGAAGAGGCTTTTCTATACTCATTTTTGGACAACACGTCGCAATATCTTAACGGTGGCGCACCTCAATTAACTGCATTCCTGCAAGTGTGGGACGAAGAGTTGGCAAAACAGACTATTCCTGCCGGAGAGACAAACAGTGTAAGAATGATGACAATACACAAATCGAAAGGTCTGGAGTTTCATACTGTAATTGTTCCATTATGTACTTGGAAACTGACCGGTGAAATGCACTCGCCATACAAAGAGAATTTAATATGGTGCCATCCAAAAGAGTCTCCATTTAATAATTTAGACCTTTTACCGATTGAGTTTGTCAGCAAGATGCAGAACTCTGTATACAAAACAGAATTTAACCACGAATACCTGTTTCAATTGGTGGATAATATGAATCTTATGTATGTGGCATTTACACGAGCAAAGAAAAACTTGTTTATATTTTCGGATGCTAATGCACAAAAGGATACTGTGGGACACCACTTGAAAAGAATAATAGAAGAGATGAGATTCGACGGTATTGTTGCGGATGAAGAAAAAGGCATACTGACCTATGGAGATATTATGCCCGGCATAGAGAAAAGCAGAGAGAGTGATAATCCTTTTACACAGATACCGCAAGAAAAGGAACAATCGTTCATATCATACGAGAATCATATACCGTTCCGCAGGTCGAATAACCTGACACGATTCCTTGCACGAAACAAAGCAGAAGAGGAACAACTGGAGTATCAGATGTCGGGAGTTTTACTACACGAACTCTTATCGAAATTAGAGACCGGCGAAAACCTTGAGCAGGAACTAAAAAAACTACAGTTAGAGGGGCTCATAGGCAGTGAAAAGGAGTACAACAACATAAAGAGACTTATTGAACGTGCATTATCTAATCCGCAAGCATCGGAATGGTTTTCGGGCAAGTACAAGTTGTTTAACGAATGTTCAATACTATATAAAGAGGATAATGAGTTCAAACATTGCAGACCAGACCGCGTTATGACCGATGGAAAGAATGCGATTGTGGTAGATTTCAAATTTGGTAAACATAAAGATGATTACACTACACAGATAGAGAAATATAAATCCATTCTAAAAGAGATGGGTTATGAGAATGTAACAGGATACATCTGGTATGTATATACAAACAAAATAGTATAAGAGATGACACCTTTTCTGCAATTAGTAGCCAACGATATATATAATAAGTTCAATGGGGACTTATCGGATATTGCTATTGTATTCCCAAACAAACGTGCAGGATTATTCTTTAACAAGTATCTGTTACTGAATAGTAACCGCCCAATGTGGAGCCCTAAATATATTACAATAAGTGAGATGTTTGAACAATGCAGTACTGCCATAAAAGGCGACTCGATACTGCTTGTCGGCAAATTGTACAACATTTACTGTAAATATACAAAAAGTGAGGAGAGCATAGACCACTTTTACCATTGGGGGGAACTGATGATAAAAGATTTTGATGACATTGACAAGAACCTTGCCGATGCCGACAGGTTATTTGCAAACCTTAAGGACCTGCAAGCATTTGGTAATGGTAGTGATGTTCTGAACGACGAACAGCGCGAAGCAATATCGCAGTTCTTCATTAATTTCAAGAAGGAGGATGATAGCAAAATAAAGGAGCGTTTCTTAAACATCTGGCAGGTGATAGGAAATATTTACCATGAATTCAGAAGCACACTGCGCAATGAGAATATTGCTTACGAAGGACTGCTGTACCGCGATGCTATAGAGAAACTCGATACACAATTGTTTCCATATAAAAAATATATATTTGTGGGATTCAATGCTCTAAACAGTGTTGAATGTAAACTGTTTGACACTCTGAAGGAGCGAGACCAAGCACTTTTCTATTGGGATTATGACAATTCATATATAGTTTCCCCATACCACGAAGCAGGGCACTTTATGCGTCGCAACCTAAAACGGTTTCCCAATGCTCTGTCCGACGTTTCGTTCGACAACCTTACACAAGAGAAACATATAGAGATTATCTCTACTGCTACCGATTGCATACAATCCAGACATATTCCCGACAAGTTAAAAACAATAATGGGAGAGAATGAGATTGAAACGGCAATTGTATTGTGCGACGAGACTATGCTGGAGAGTGTTTTACACACAATACCCAACGACATTAAGAATATTAATGTTACTATGGGGTATCCAATATCCCATACTCCGGTATTCAGTCTAATGCGTATGCTCGTTGACTTGCAAACAAGAGGATTCGACGATGAACATTCGACATTCACATTAGAGGCTGTGCACAACCTGTTGACACATCCTTACATAATGCAATGCTCCACAAAAGCAAAAGAGATTGATAAAAAGATTATGGAAGAGCGTTGCTTCTTCCCCGACAATGAACTGTTTCAAGGCGACGAACTATTAGAGCAGATATTCACACGTCGTACCGACAACAGCATGTGGTTTGCATCATTAGGTAATATTGTGTATAGTATCGCACAGGGTATTACAGGAACTAACGACCGCGAAGAAGATATATACGAACAACTATTCTGCGAGGCACTACTGAAGACATTTACCCTAACACAACGTTTTGTTACAATAGTTGAAAGCAGCGATATTACAATGCATCCGGCAACAATAGGCAACCTGTTTATGAGAGCATTATCGTTGCAAAGTATGCCTTTCCATGGAGAGCCGGTAGTGGGTATGCAGATAATGGGATTATTGGAAACACGTAACCTCGATTTTAAGAATATAATTATGTTGTCGGCAAACGAAGGTAACCTTCCCAAATCGGGTGGCGAGAGTTCGTTTGTCCCCTACAACCTACGCAGAGCATTCGGACTTACACTAAGTGAACATCGCGATTCTATATATGCATACAA
>CAZEKX010000065.1:0-10496 GCA_964512955.1 uncultured Bacteroidaceae bacterium | reverse complement strand
AATTATATATAAATAAGTTACAAAGGCTTGTTAAAAAATCTTTTGGACACTAGTGATATTTTTTCTAAAGAAATATCTTATTTATCGCTTTCGTTTGTTTTTTTTTATTATTATTGCATCGGGTTGGTATAAACAGGTGTAAATATCTTTTTTGTATCATCTTTTATTTAGGAAAAAGTAATAATAATTTTAAAAACAGTTGCAAAATGAGTAAATATCCTAAAATTGGAATTCGTCCTACAATCGATGGACGTCAGGGTGGAGTTAGAGAGAGTCTCGAAGAGAAAACCATGAGTCTTGCAAAGGCTGTTGCAGAACTTATATCAAACAATGTGAGATATGCCGACGGCAAACCTGTAGAGTGTGTTATTGCTGACGGAACAATAGGTCGTGTAGGCGAGAGTGCTGCTTGTGCTGCTAAATTTGAACGCGAAGGTGTTGGTGCTACCATCTCTGTTACTTCGTGCTGGTGCTATGGCTCGGAGACAATGGATATGAATCCTCATTGGCCAAAGGCTGTTTGGGGTTTTAACGGAACGGAACGTCCGGGTGCTGTGTATCTTGCAGCCGTTTTGGCAGGACATGCTCAGAAGGGGTTGCCTGCTTTTGGCATATACGGACACGATGTACAAGACCTTGATGACAATTCTATACCTGCCGATGTGCAAGAAAAAATTCTGCGTTGGGCACGTGCGGCTATCGCTGTGGCACAGATGCGTGGTGAAAGTTATCTATCCATAGGTAGTCAATGTATGGGTATAGCAGGCAGTATCGTAGACCAGAACTTCTTCCAAGAGTATTTGGGTATGCGAAACGAGAGTGTCGATGAAACTGAAATTCTACGTAGAATGGAAGAGGGTATCTACGATCACGAAGAGTATGCCAAGGCTATGGCTTGGACCGAAAAATATTGTAAACCTAACGAGGGATGGGACAAGAATCGTCCCGACAAACAGAAAGACCGTGCCGGGAAAGATGCCGATTGGGAGTTTGTTGTAAAGATGACACTTATTGTACGCGATTTAATGCTCGGTAATCCCAAATTGCGCGAGATGGGCTTTAAAGAAGAGGCAATAGGACATAATGCACTTGCTGCCGGTTTCCAAGGTCAGCGTCAGTGGACCGACTGGAAACCTAACGGTGATTTTACCGAGGCGTTAATGTGCAGTACTTTCGACTGGAACGGTATTCGTGAGGCGTATGTGCTTGCAACCGAGAACGACGCATGTAATGCTGTAGCCATGCTGTTTGGTAAGTTGCTGACAGGTTGCGGACAGATGTTCTCCGATGTACGTACCTATTGGAGTCCCGAGGCAGTTAAGCGTGTTACCGGTAAGGAACTTACAGGTGTTGCTTCGAATGGAATGATACATCTTATAAATTCGGGTGCAACAACACTCGATGCAACCGGTGCAAGTACTAACGATACCGGTGAACCTTGCATGAAACCATGTTGGGAAATGACCGATAAAGATGTTGAGGCTTGTTTGAAAAATACAAACTGGATGCCTGCCGACAGAGATTATTTCCGTGGTGGCGGTTTCTCATCCAACTTCCTCTCAAAAGGTGGTATGCCTGTAACAATGAGCCGTTTGAATCTTATAAAAGGACTTGGTCCCGTATTGCAAATTGCCGAGGGTTGGACTGCCGATATCGCCCCCGAAATACACGAAGTATTGAATATGCGTACCGACCCCACATGGCCCACAACATGGTTTGTTCCTCGTTTGTGCGACAAGGCTCCATTTAAAGATGTATATTCGGTTATGAATAACTGGGGTGCAAATCATGGTGCTATAAGTTATGGACATATTGGAGCCGACCTCATAACTCTCGCGTCGATACTGCGTATTCCTGTATGTATGCATAATGTAGAGGAGGATAAGATATTCCGTCCTGCATCTTGGAATGCATTTGGAATGGACAAAGAGGGCTCCGATTATCGTGCATGCCAAACATACGGTCCTATCTATAAATAATCACTAAAAGGGATTGTATTCTGTTTCATGCGGAATACAATCCTTACCTTTTATATTTTTATATTATGAATGAAACAAAAACATCGGGTTATAGAGTACAGGAATACAAAGAACCGGTAAAACGTTTTTGCCAGACCCTCGACCTTAAAGATAAACCTGAACTCATAGCGGAATACCGTAAACGTCATAGTGAAGGAGAGGCATGGAGCGAAATAATTGAGGGAATACGCGAAGTGGGTATTCTGGAAATGGAGATATATATTGTTGGAACACGTCTGTTTATGATTGTGGAGACACCGCTCGATTTTAATTGGGACGAATCGATGGCGCGTCTTGCAACACTTCCACGACAGCAGGAGTGGGAGGATTATATGTCGGAATTCCAGGTTGCTCCTCCCGGTGCTTCCTCCGACGAAAAATGGGTGATGATGGAACGAATGTTTCATCTTTACTAAAAGTTGAACAGTAAATACAGTATGATGGAAAACAGTTCTAAAAAAATAAAACTTGTAGAGAAAAAGTATCTATTGCCGTTTATTCTCATTACCTCTCTTTTTGCTTTGTGGGGTTTTGCAAACGATATCACCAATCCCATGGTAGCAGCCTTCCAGACACTTATGGAACTTCCTGCAGCCGAGGCTTCATTGGTGCAATTTGCATTCTATGGCGGATATGCAACAATGGCTGTGCCTGCCGCTCTGTTTATACGCAAGTATAGTTACAAGAGTGGTGTGTTGCTAGGCTTGTTGCTATATGCTATAGGTGCTTTCATGTTTATACCGGCAGCGGAATATCAAAAATTCTCATATTTTTGTATCTCGCTCTATGTACTCACATTCGGACTCGCTTTTTTGGAGACAACAGCGAACCCTATGATTATGTCGTTCGGTTCAAAGGAGACAGCCACTCGCCGTTTGAATCTTGCACAGGCATTTAATCCCATGGGCTCTTTGTCGGGAATGGCTGTTGCTTCACTCATTGTGTTGCCGTCGCTCATATCCGATAAACGTGATGCCACAGGTGAAATAATATTTCATGGACTCTCGGCTGTCGAGAAAGCCGAAATTCGTCTGCACGACCTTGCCGTTATCCGCGACCCTTATGTGGCAATAGGCCTGTTGGTACTTGTTGTCTTTGTGATTATTGCATGTACCAAAATTCCGGTAGAGAACAAAAAGAAGCAGATAAATATTACCGACTCCTTACGTCGTCTGTGGAAAAATAAAATATATTGTGGTGGAGTAATGGCACAGGTGTGCTATGTTGCCGCTCAAATCATGGTGTGGACATTTATCATTCAGTATGCCGATAATCTTGGTATAAACAAGGCTACAGCACAAAACTACAATATATTAGCCATGTCCATGTTCTTGTGCAGTCGTTTTATATGCACATTCCTCATGCGTTACTTTAATTCACGTACATTGCTGTTATTGTTTGGTATTGGTGCTATTATTGCCTCTGCCGGGACAATATTTATAGTGGGAATGACCGGTTTGTACTGCTTGATAGCGATAAGTTTCTTTATGTCTCTGATGTTCCCTACAATATATGGAATTGCTTTAGAGAATGTGGAGCGCGAAGATACTACATTGGGTGCCGCTTTCTTGGTAATGGCTATTGTAGGTGGTGCATTGATGCCACCTTTACAAGGAATTATCATAGACCAAGGAACGGTTGCAGGTTTGCCGGCAGTTAATGCATCGTTTGTATTACCACTCATCTGTTTTGTTGTTGTGGCAATATATGGTTATGTAACAAGGCTAAAATCAAAAGTTGCATAAGTAGCACTTTAAAATATTTCTCATAAAAGAATACCGGCAAATTGGTTTGCCGGTATTCTTTTTCATAAATAAAACATTTTTTTACCTGCTTTATCTAAACCTTTCGAGTTATTTGTCTAACTTCGCACAAAATTTCTCCTTTACGGAACATGGCAAGAATATTGGCAATAGACTATGGAAAGCGACGTACCGGGTTGGCAGTAACCGACGAACTGCAAATAATTGCAGGAGGACTTACTACTGTCGATACTAAAACGTTACTCGACTATATCCTCAACTACTT
Organism: uncultured Bacteroidaceae bacterium; assembly: GCA_964512955.1. Taxonomy (GTDB): domain Bacteria; phylum Bacteroidota; class Bacteroidia; order Bacteroidales; family Bacteroidaceae; genus HGM04593. The sequence continues at coordinate 6,450 of CAZEKX010000065.1, read as the reverse complement.
GAAACAGGAGGATGTGGAACGTATCATTGTGGGGTTACCAAAGCAAATGAATAATACTCCCTCCGAAAATATGGTGCGTATTGAACCGTTTGTGAATAGACTGCGTAAGTTGGTAAGTATTCCGGTAGAATATTATGATGAACGTTTTACATCGGTGCTTGCACATAAAGCGATATTAGAATCGGGAATAGGGAAGATGGCTCGTAGGAACAAGGAACTTGTGGATGAGATAAGTGCAACTATAATCTTGCAATCGTATATGGAGAGCCAAAGAATGAGATTAGGAAACAAATAAAAAATATAATTATGATACTACCCATTTATCTTTACGGACAAACCGTTCTTAGAAAGGTTACAGAGGATATTACTCCCGAATATCCCGAGTTGAAGAAATTGATACAGGATATGTTTGAGACTCTTGAGCAGGCCGAAGGTATAGGTTTGGCTGCTCCACAGATAGGTTTGCCTATTCGTTTGGTAATTATAGACCTTACACCTCTTGCCGAAGATATGCCTGAATATGCCGACTTCCGTAAGGTGTATATAAATGCACATATTGTTGAGACATCCGAAGAGACCGATGCCATGGAAGAGGGTTGTTTAAGCCTGCCGGGTATTCACGAAAAGGTTACTCGTCCCATACGTATTCGTGTACAGTACATGGATGAGAACTTTGTGGAGCACGATGAGTGGGTCGACGGCTATCTGGCACGTGTTATGCAACATGAATTCGACCATCTCGAAGGAAAGGTATTTGTCGATCGTCTTTCTCCTTTACGTCGTCAGATGAATAAGAATCGTCTTATGAATCTTATGAAAGGAAAAGCGCATTGTACATATAAGACTAAAAGAGTGATTAGATGATAAAAAGGAGAACAGGTCTTTTGTTATGGGTGTTATTTGCTTTTTGCTGTGCAAGAGCGCAAATAAATACCGAGTATGTTATGATGATAGGGCGTAATGCACTCTATTTCGAAGACTATGTACTCTCCATACAATATTTTAATAAGGTGATAAGTGCAAAACCCTATCTGCACGAACCTTATTTCTTCCGGGGGTTGGCAAAATTTCATCTCGACGATTTTACAGGTGCCGAAAAAGACCTTACAACGGCTATCGACAGAAATCCTTATGTTGCACGAAATTATCAATTAAGAGGGTTGACACGTGCAAACCTTGAAAGGTTCAATGAGGCGGAAAGCGATTTTCGTATGGCTATAAAATACGACCCTCAGAACCCTGTTCTATGGCAAAATCTTGCTGTAACATCAATAAACTGCGAAGAGTGGGAGAGAGCCGCTTCGGTCATCGATTCCATGTTGTTGTTCTCGCCACGTAATACCGACGGTATTCTAATGCGCACGCAAGTGGCAATGAAACAAGGCGATAGCATAACGGCGCATCGCATGATTGAAGAGGCTGTGAAAAACGACAAATACTCTCCCGATGTGTATACCATACGTGCAATGTTGCATGTCGATAACGAACGTTACGAAGATGCCGAAGATGATATGAATCGTGCTGTAGACCTTATGCCCGGGGATGCTTCTCACTATCTGAATCGTGCTCTTATACGTTATTATAGAAACAATCTGCGTGGAGCAATGGACGATTACGATACGGCATTATATATCGACCCAAAAAGTTTTACGGGACATTACAATCGCGGATTGTTGCGAATGCAGGTTGGCGATGATAATAGGGCTATAGAAGATTTTGATAAGATATTAGAGATAGACCCTGATAATACAATGGCACGTTTTAACCGAGGATTGTTGCGTGATAATACCGGTGATTATACAGGGGCAATTGAAGATTATACTCGTGTTATTGACGATTATCCTAATTTTGAGTATGGATATCAGTGTCGTGCGGCAGTACGCCGAAAGGTTGGGGACAACAAAGGTGCCGATGCCGACGAGGTGTGGCTTTTGAAACGTCAGATGCAGAACTATAATACAGCACAGAACGATGTTGATAGTTGTGTAAATGAAAAAGAGGATAAGGTTCGCAAACGCTCCGACCGTAATGTCCGCAACTACCACAAAATGGTTGCCTCTGACAATAATATAGGTAAACAGTATGCTACAGTCTATCGTGGTAAGGTGCAGAATAGGAAGGTGTATGTAGAATTGGAGCCTATGTTTGCTTTGACATACTACGAACAATCACAAGAGATAAATGAGCGGACATGCTACTATAAGGCTGTAGACGACCTTAATAAAAGCGAGTTTTTACCATACGCTTTACTGCTTACAAATAAGGAGCGTGCACTTAGTAAAATGGAGGTCGACCGCCATTTTGCCGACGTCGATATTCAGTCGAAATGTATTGTAGATAGTGAAACCGATATCTATCCTCGCTTGGCACGAGCGCTCGACTACTATCTTGTACAAGACTTCGAAGCGGCTATAAATGACCTCAATATCGCTCTAACTTTGGAAGGTGATGTGTGGATGGTGTATCTTGTACGTGCCGTAACAAGATATAAGCAGTTGGAGATAATACAAATGAACAAAGAAAACGGTAATGATGCTGTTAATTTGAAAAGCGACAAGGCACTGCCCAATATAAATTATAAACTTGTAAAGAGCGATTTGGACAAAGTGATAGATATTGTTCCCGACTTTGTTTATGCCTACTACAACCGTGGTAATGTATTCTGTAAACTGAGCGATTTTAAATCGGCAATAGTCGATTATACAAAGGCAATAGAACTTGATGCCGAGTTTGCCGAGGCATATTACAATCGCGGATTGGCAAAAATATATCTTGGAGATACAGAACAGGGCATTGCCGACCTTAGCAAAGCAGGAGAACTGGGCTTGTACAATGCTTACAACGTAATAAAACGTTTTAAAAACGGCAATGAATAACATTAAAGTTCTCTTATGTTGTTTTTATAGGCTTTTAAAGCATATTTTAATAAATAAACCGCTTTTCTTAAAAAAGAAATCATTATCTTAGCAAAGTTTTTGCAATGCATTTTTTGCTTGCCCTTGTTTTGAATACAAAAGATTACTACTATGATAAAAATTGTTTTACTCGATGGTGCCATTCATGAATTCGGTGCCGAGAATTGTGGGAAGTCTGTTATAGAACTTCTCTCTTCGATAGACCCAAAGATTCTGAATAGTGTTGTTGCTGCAAAGGTTGACGGTAACGTAATAGATTTAAGAGATATTCCTGCCGATGGTACAACAGTTGAACTTGTATCTGTTGAAAGCAAGGAGGCTCTTCATGTGTTGCGTCATACAGCAACCCATATTATGGCAGAGGCTGTTAAGCATCTCTTCCCTGAAGCAAAACTTACAATAGGCCCGGCAACTGAAACAGGTTATTTCTACGATTTCGATACCCCTCCCTTTACAAAAGAGAACCTTGCCGATATCGAAAAAGAGATGAAACGCATCATTAAATCGAATCCTCGCATAGAACGAAAAGTTGTTTCTCGTGAAGAGGCTATGGAGATGATGAAAGATGAACCATACAAATTGGAATTGATAGCAGATATTCCCGAAGACGAGAGAATAACAATTTATTCACAGGACGACTTTGTGGATTTGTGTATGGGACCTCACTTGCTCAATACAAAATTGATAAAAGGTTTTAAACTGCTATCTACTTCCACAGCATATTGGCGTGCCGACAAAAACAATGCTTCTTTGTCGCGTATATACGGAACAGCATTCTTCTCTAAAGAGGAGTGTGAGGCATATTTGGCACATTTGGAGCATATAAAGAGCATAGACCATAATAAAATAGGTCGCGAGATGGAACTGTTTACAACAGTAGACGTAATAGGTCAAGGTCTGCCTTTGCTCATGCCTAAAGGTGCAAAGATTATTCAGACATTACAACGCTGGATAGAGGATTTGGAGGATAACGAGTGGGGTTACATTCGTACAAAAACACCTCTTATGGCAAAAAGCGATTTGTATAAGATATCGGGACACTGGGACCATTATAAAGAGGGTATGTTCGTTCTTGGCGACGAAGAAAAAGATAAAGAGGTCTTTGCATTGCGCCCCATGACATGCCCGTTCCAATACTATGTATACAAAGCAGGGCAGAAGTCCTACCGCGACCTGCCTTTACGTTATAGCGAAACATCGACACTGTTCCGTAACGAGGATTCCGGTGAAATGCATGGTTTGACACGTGTACGCCAGTTTACCATAAGCGAGGGACATCTTATTGTGCGTCCCGACCAAATGGTCGAAGAGTTCAAAGGTTGTCTTGCACTTGCAAAACATGTTATGACAACTCTTGGCTTACAGGAAGATGTTACATACGTACTTGCAAAATGGGATCCTGAGAATCGTGCCAAATATATTGGTGAACCCGAAGTTTGGGAAGAGACACAAGAGCATATACGACAAATGCTTAAAGAGTTGGATATCCCATTTGTAGAAGAGGTGGGTGGTGCTGCTTTCTATGGTCCCAAGGTGGATATCAATGCAAAGAATGTATATGGAAAAGAGGATACCATGATAACTGTACAATGGGATGCATTGTTGGCTTGTCAGTTCGATATGACTTACATAGACCACAACGGCGAGAAGGTTCGTCCTTATATTATACATCGTACCAGTCTTGGTTGTTACGAAAGAACTCTTGCATGGTTAGTAGAGAAATATGAGGGTAAGTTCCCAACGTGGCTCTGTCCCGAACAGGTTCGTGTATTGCCAATATCGGAAAAATATACCGATTACGCCAACGAGGTAGTTGCCGAACTCAAACGTAACGGCGTGCTTGTAGGTTTGGATGCCCGTTCAGAAAAGATTGGTTACAAGATTCGTGATGCACGTAACAGCCGTGTTCCCTATATGCTTGTATTAGGACAGAACGAGGCTGAAAGCAAAACAGTTTCGGTACGTAGCCGATATGCCGGCGACGAGGGTACAAAACCATTGCAGGAGTTTATTTCGGCTATATGTGAGGAGATACGTACCAAAGAGATAAGAAAAGTTGTTACAACAGAGTAATCTTTTTTGTGAAAAAATGCTCAAAGTGCTTTAATATTTGAATATTAAATACTACCTTTGCGTCGCATTTCGCAAAAAACTGTTTTAACATAAGTAAAATTATTTAAGGATTTACTCAATTTTTTGAATGAAGAACGACAATCTAAAGAACCAGTACCGAGTAAACGAGCAAATTCGTGCTCACGAAGTACGTATTGTAGGTGATGATATTGAATCGACGGTTATGCCGTTGCATAAAGCGTTGAGTCTTGCCGACGAAAAAGGCTTGGACTTGGTAGAGATCTCACCTACTGCAGTTCCTCCTGTATGTCGCCTCATAGAGTATTCCAAGTTTCTTTATCAGTTAAAGAAACGTCAAAAGGAGCAGAAGGCAAAACAGGTGAAGATTGATGTTAAGGAGATACGTTTTGGTCCGCAAACCGACGACCATGACTATAACTTTAAGTTAAAGCATGCAATAAGTTTCTTGCAAGACGGAGACAAGGTTAAAGCCTACGTATTCTTTAAAGGACGTTCAATACTTTTTAAAGAGCAGGGAGAAATTCTGTTGTTGCGTTTTGCAAAGGATCTTGAGGATTATGGCAAGTTGGAGATGATGCCCTTGCTCGAGGGTAAGCGCATGACCATTATGGTTGCTCCCAAAAAGGCAACTCCGGCAAAAAAGGAGAAACCTGTTGCAAAACCTCAAGAGCCTAAAAAAGAGGAGAAAAGCGAGTAACGTTGGATAGTACGTTGCCGTAATAATATTAACTATTAATTTTTATACAATGCCAAAAGTTAAAACTAACTCCGGTGCCAAAAAAAGATTCGCTCTTACCGGAACGGGTAAAATTAAAAGAAAACATGCTTATCACAGTCACATCCTGACTAAGAAGACAAAGAAACAGAAGAGAAATCTTGTACACTTTACAACTCTCGACTCTGCAAACGTTAGAAGTGTTAAGGAATTGTTGTCATTGCGTTAAGTAGAAAAGTATTAACCGAATGCATTAGCCGAAAAGTCCGTCAAAATGGACGGCGCTAACATTCAAAAGAATTTAAACTATGCCAAGATCAGTAAATCACGTTGCTTCAAGAGCAAGAAGAAAGAAAATTTTAGGTTTGACCAGAGGTTACTTTGGTGCAAGAAAAAATGTGTGGACAGTAGCCAAGAATACTTGGGAAAAAGGTCTTACATACGCTTTCCGTGACCGTCGTAACAAGAAACGCGAGTTCCGCGCATTGTGGATACAGCGTATCAATGCAGCAGCACGTCTCGAGGGTCTTTCATACTCTCAGTTGATGGGTGCATTGCACAAAGCAGGTATCGAAATCAATCGTAAAGTTCTTGCCGATTTGGCTATGAACAACCCTGCAGCGTTCAAAGCAATTGTTGATAAGGTTAAGAAGTAATTTTTAATATCGACAATAAAAAAATAGTGGTAAAGGATTTGATCTGACCCCAAGAAGTTGGACGGATTAA
>CAZEKX010000064.1:0-10850 GCA_964512955.1 uncultured Bacteroidaceae bacterium | reverse complement strand
ATAGAGGAGGATTGAGCAATGTCTAGAATTGGTAAATTACCTATTAGTATTCCCGAGAAAGTTACCATCGAAGTAAGCGGTGATAACGTAGTTACTGTAAAAGGTCCTAAAGGCGAACTTTCACAGAAGGTTGATCCTTCTATCGCTGTAACAGTTGAGAACGGTCAAATCACATTCGATTATGCCGGTGGCAAAACTGTTAATGAGGCTTCAAAACAAGAGCATGCTTACCATGGTTTGTACAGAGCACTTGTAAATAACATGGTTATCGGTGTTTCTACCGGTTTCAAGAAGGAACTCGAGTTGGTTGGTGTAGGTTATCGTGTGAATGATAAACCCAACAATGCAATTGAGTTGTTGCTCGGTTACACACACCCTATTTATATGCAGTTCCCTGCAGAGGTTAAGATTGAGACAAAGTCGGAGAGAAACAAGAACCCTCTTATCACTTTGGAATCTTGCGACAAACAGTTGTTGGGACTGATTTGTGCTAAAATTCGCTCATTCCGTAAGCCTGAGCCTTACAAAGGTAAGGGTGTTAAGTTTGTTGGCGAGGTTATTCGTCGCAAGTCTGGTAAATCGGCAGGTGCAAAATAATTAGTAAAATCGTAAGCATATGACAACAAAAATAGAAAGACGTACCAAGATTAAGTATAGAGTGCGCAACAAGGTGTTTGGTGTTGCAGAGCGTCCTCGTATGAGCGTATTTCGCAGTAACAAGCAAATCTATGTTCAGATAATCAATGACCAGACAGGTCGCACATTGGCTGCAGCATCGTCTCTCGGTCTTGAGGCTATGCCCAAGAAAGAGCAGGCTGCTAAAGTTGGTGAAATGATAGCAAAGAAGGCACAGGAGGCCGGTATCACAACCGTAGTCTTCGACCGTAACGGTTATCTTTACCACGGGAGAGTAAAAGAAGTAGCTGATGCTGCACGTAATGGTGGGCTTAAATTCTAATGGATATGGCAGTTAATAATAGAGTAAAAGTCGCAAACGACGTTGAATTAAAAGATAGGTTGGTTGCTATCAACCGTGTAACTAAGGTTACAAAAGGTGGTCGCACATTCAGTTTCTCTGCTATTGTTGTAGTAGGTAACGAGAATGGCATCATCGGTTACGGACTTGGCAAAGCCAGCGAGGTAACTGCCGCTATCTCCAAAGGTATAGAGGCTGCAAAGAAAAACCTCGTTCGTGTTCCGGTACTCAAAGGTACCGTTCCCCACGAGCAGGCTGCACACTATGGTGGTGCCGAGGTATTTATTAAACCCGCTTCTCATGGTACCGGAGTTGTTGCCGGTGGTGCTATGCGTGCCGTACTCGAGAGCGTAGGTATTACCGACGTGTTGGCTAAGTCAAAGGGTTCATCTAACCCCCACAACTTGGTTAAGGCTACAATTGCTGCTTTGAGCGAGATGCGTGATGCACGTACTGTTGCTCAGAACAGAGGTATTAGTTTGAGTAAAGTATTTAACGGATAAGGAGGAATATAATGGCTACTATTAAGATTAAACAAGTAAGAAGTCGTATCGGTGCTCCCAAGACACAGAAACTCACACTCGACGCTCTGGGTCTTACAAAAATGAATAAGGTGGTTGAACACACCGATAGTGCCTCTATTCGTGGTATGATTAGAAAAGTTCAGCATTTGGTTACCATTGTTGAAGAGTAATTAATTTTTAAAAGATTTGACTATGAAATTAAATAATCTGAAACCTGCCGAGGGCGCTGTTAAGGCACGCAAGAGAATAGGTCGTGGTACCGGTTCGGGTAGAGGAGGAACCTCTACACGCGGACACAAGGGTGCTAAATCGCGTTCAGGTTACAAGAAGAAGATTGGTTTCGAGGGTGGTCAGATGCCTTTGCAACGTCGTGTACCCAAATTCGGTTTCAAAAACATTAACCGTGTAGAGTATAAAGCAGTAAACTTGTCTACATTGCAGGCTCTTGCCGAGAATAACTCTTTGGAGACAATCAATGTAGCAACTCTCGTTGCTGCCGGTTTTATCTCTTCGAACCAATTGGTTAAGATTCTTGCAAACGGAACTTTGACAGCAAAATTGACCGTCGAGGCTCACGCTTTCTCAGCGAAGGCAGTTGAGGCTATCGAGGCAGTAGGTGGAACAGTAGTAAAGCTTTAAAAATATGGCAAAGAAACTATCAGACCTGAAATTTGTCCAGACTATCAAGAATATCTGGAAGATTGAAGACCTTAGAGCGCGTATAGGTATCACATTGGCACTTATCGCAATATACAGGTTTGGCTCATACGTAGTACTGCCCGGTATCGATGCAGCATCTTTGGATCGTGTCTCAAGTACAGCGGATGGCAGTAACGGTTTGATGTCTTTGCTTGATATGTTCTCGGGTGGTGCATTTACCAACGCATCTATTTTTGCGTTGGGTATTATGCCCTACATTTCGGCATCAATTGTAATTCAATTGTTGGCGATGGCAGTACCTGCATTCCAGAAAATGCAGCGTGAGGGCGAGAGCGGTAGAAGAAAAATCAACCAGTACACACGTTATTTAACAGTGTTTATCTTGTTGATACAAGGACCTTCTTACCTGTTGAGCCTTCCCTACACAATTGGAGCAGGTGTAGCCCCCGGAATAAATCCTACATTGTTCACAATAAGTTCTACCATTATCCTTGCTGCAGGTAGTATGTTCATTCTTTGGTTGGGTGAGCGCATTACCGATAAAGGAATTGGTAACGGAGTATCAATAATAATCATGATTGGTATCATTGCACGTCTTCCCCAGGCTCTCTATCAAGAGTTCTACTCTCGTGTGGCAGAGGCAGCAGGCGGTGGTCTTGTAATGTTGCTCATCGAGGTTGTGTTGTTTGTAGTTGTAATCTGTGCTGCTATTGCACTCTTGCAGGGTACTCGCAGAATCCCTGTTCAGTATGCAAAACAGGCTACAGGTGGTGCAACATACAGTGGCGCACGTCAGTACATTCCTCTTAAGGTGAATGCTGCAAACGTGATGCCTATCATCTTTGCACAGGCTATAATGTTTGTTCCCATGGTATTTGCCAACTTTGGTAGTAATGAGAATTCTGAGACATTAACAATGCTCATGGATCCTACATCATGGTTATACAACCTTGTATCTGCTTTGTTGATTATCGCATTTACATATTTCTATACTGCAATCACCATTAATCCGGTGCAGATGGCAGAGGATATGAAGCGTAACAACGGCTTTATACCCGGAGTTAAACCCGGTAAGCCCACAGCAGAGTATATTGATACGATTATGTCGCGTTTGACATTGCCCGGTTCTTTGTTCTTGGCAGCCATTGCAATCCTTCCTGCATTTGCCGGAGTACTATTCGGTATACAGGGTGAGTTTGCACAGTTCTTTGGAGGAACATCACTCCTCATCCTTGTAGGTGTTGTACTCGATACACTCCAGCAAGTTGAGAGTCATCTCCTCATGAGACACTACGATGGTTTGTTGAACTCCGGTCGCATTAAAGGACGCATCGGTTAATTGTAGAGCTTAGAATGATATTTCTTAAGACATCAGACGAAATTGAACTACTTCGGCAGAGCAATCTGCTTGTAGGAAAGGCTCTTGCCGAAGTAGCTAAAATAATAGAGCCGGGAGTAACTACCAAGCAATTGGATAAAGTTGCCGAGGAGTTTATCCGCGATAATGGGGCAATACCTACATTCAAAGGTTATCCCAATTACGAAGGAGTTCCATTTCCGGGTTCTATATGCGCATCGGTAAACGATGTGGTAGTGCATGGAATACCAAACGATGTTCCACTTCGCGAAGGCGACATTGTCTCGGTCGATTGCGGAACTCTGTTGAATGGTTTTTGCGGTGATTCCTGCTACACATTTTGCGTTGGTGAGGTAGATGCCGAAACACGTAAGTTGTTGCAGATAACAAAGGAGTCGCTCTACCTGGGTATTGAACAGGCAATTCACGGAAAACGTTTAGGAGACGTAGGACATGCAGTGCAGTTCCATTGTGAGTCGAACGGCTTTGGAGTAGTTCGTGAATTTGTGGGACACGGTATAGGTCGTGATATGCACGAGGCGCCCGAGGTTCCAAACTATGGCAAGAAAGGCAACGGTTTGCAGTTACGTGAAGGAATGTGTATAGCCATAGAGCCAATGATAACGCTCGGAAAGAGACAAATATTTATGGAGCGCGATGGTTGGACAGTGCGAACACGCGACCGTAAGAACGCGGCACATTTTGAACATACAATTGCAGTCGGAAAGAATGGCGCCGACATTTTATCGTCGTTCGAATTTGTAGAAGAGGTTTTAAGAAGTAAAGGATATTAAGTATGGCTAAACAAAGCGCTATTGAACAAGATGGTACAATCGTAGAGGCATTATCGAATGCAATGTTCCGAGTTGAGTTGCAAAACGGACACGAGGTAACAGCGCACATCTCGGGTAAGATGCGTATGCATTATATAAAAATTTTGCCCGGTGATAAAGTAAGAATTGAAATGTCGCCCTACGATTTGACAAAAGGAAGAATCGTATTCCGATATAAATAAAAACAATATATTATGAAAGTTAAAGCATCTATTAAGAAACGCACTCCGGACTGCAAAATCGTTCGTAGAAACGGTCGTTTGTATTTGATTAACAAGAAAAATCCCAAGTTCAAACTGCGTCAGGGGTAATTAAAGTAGTAATTAAAATTATATTCGTATATGGCTATAAGAATAGTTGGTGTAGACATTCCTCAGAACAAAAGAGGAGAGATTGCGTTGACATACATCTATGGTATCGGACGCAGCAGTGCAGCCAAAATCCTCGATAAGGCAGGCGTAGACCGTAATATCAAGGTTCAGGATTGGACCGATGACATGGCTGCCAAAGTTCGTGAGATAATTGGTGCAGAGTACAAAGTGGAGGGAGATCTCCGTTCAGAAATCCAGTTGAACATCAAACGTTTGATGGATATCGGTTGTTATCGTGGTATTCGCCATCGTAACGGTCTTCCCGTTCGTGGTCAGAGCACAAAGAACAACGCACGTACTCGCAAGGGACGCAAGAAAACAGTTGCTAACAAGAAAAAAGCTACAAAATAATTAAGTAAGTAATATGGCAAAGAAAACAGTTGCAACAAAGAAAAGAAATGTGAAGGTAGGCGCCATCGGACAACTTCATGTACATTCGTCATTTAACAATATCATTGTTTGCCTTGCAAACGACGAAGGTCAGGTTATCTCTTGGTCATCTGCCGGAAAGATGGGTTTCAGAGGTTCAAAGAAGAACACACCTTATGCTGCTCAGATGGCTGCCGAGGCTTGCTCTAAAATCGCTTACGATTTGGGCTTGCGCAAGGTAAAGGCATATGTTAAGGGACCGGGTAATGGTCGTGAGTCTGCTATCCGTACTGTGCATGGTGCCGGTATCGAGGTTACTGAGATTATAGACGTAACACCGCTGCCTCACAACGGTTGCCGTCCTCCTAAGAGAAGAAGAGTATAATGATGTTAATTTAAGAAATTAGAAATGGCAAGATATATTGGACCTAAAAGTAAGATAGCACGTCGTTTCGGAGAGCCCATCTTTGGACCCGATAAAGTGCTTTCTAAGAAGAACTACGCTCCCGGTATGCACGGTAACAACCGTCGTCGTAAAACATCGGAGTACGGTATAATGTTGGCTGAAAAGCAGAAAGCGAAATACACATACGGAGTGTTGGAGAGACAGTTCCGTAACGTGTTCAAGAAGGCAGACTCTGCTCCCGGTATTACCGGTGAGGTTCTTTTGCAGACATTGGAGTCTCGTTTGGACAACATCGTTTACCGTTTGGGCATTGCTCCTACTCGTGCTGCTGCACGTCAGTTGGTAAGCCACTGCCACATTGTTGTTGACGGCAGAGTATGTAATATCCCCTCTCGCATCATCAAGGCCGGTCAAATCATTGGTGTTCGCGAGCGTTCAAAGTCACTCGAGGTAATCGAGAATGCTTTGGCAGGTGTAAACCACAGCAAATACTCTTGGTTGGAGTGGGACGAGTCGGCTAAGGCTGGTAAGTTCTTGAACGTACCCGAGCGTGCCGATATTCCCGAGAATATCAAAGAGCAATTAATAGTTGAGTTGTATAGCAAATAATAAATTATAATGGCGATATTAACATTTCAAAAACCAGATAAAGTGGTAATGTTGGAGGCGAACGATTTCTTTGGAAAGTTCGAATTTCGCCCCTTGGAACCCGGTTTTGCAACAACCGTAGGTAACGCATTGCGTCGTATATTGCTCTCTTCACTCGAAGGCTTTGCAATATGCACAATAAAAATCGCAGGCGTTGAGCACGAGTTTGCTACAGTTCCCGGAGTAAAAGAGGACGTTACCAATATCATTTTGAACCTCAAAAAGGTTCGTTTTAAAAGAATCGTTGAGGAGTTCGAGACCGAGAACGTATCTATCAATGTTGAGAATACCGAGGTATTCACAGCAGGTGATATAAGTAAATACTTAACCGGATTTGAAGTGTTAAATCCTGAGTTAGTCATTTGCCATCTCGATTCATCGGCTAAAATGCAGATTGAAATCGGCATCAACAAGGGACGTGGTTATGTTCCCGCTGATGAGAACCGTGAGCTTTGTACAGAGCCCACAATGATTCCAATCGACTCGATATACACTCCTATTCGTAACGTTAAGTACCAACGTGAACCGTTCCGCGTAGAGCAGAACACCGATTACGACAAGTTGGTTATTGAGGTTACAACCGATGGTTCCATACACCCGAAGGAGGCACTTAAGGAGGCTGCAAAAATACTTATCTATCACTTCATGCTCTTCTCTGATGAGAAGATTGCTATCGAGTCTAACGACCTCGATGGAAACGAAGAGTTCGATGAGGAAGTATTGCACATGCGTCAGTTGCTCAAGAGCAAGTTGGTAGACTTGAACCTTTCAGTTCGTGCGCTCAACTGCTTGAAAGCAGCCGATGTAGAGACACTTGGTCAACTTGTGCAGTACAACAAGACCGACCTTCTTAAATTCCGTAACTTCGGTAAGAAATCGCTCACTGAGCTTGATGATTTGCTAGAGAGTCTGAATCTTTCGTTTGGAACAGATATTTCAAAATATAAATTAGATAAAGAATAATTATGAGACATAAAAAATCTTTCAACCATTTGGGTCGTACTGCATCTCACAGAAAGGCTATGCTTTCTAACATGGCAGTTTCTTTGATAATGCACAAAAGAATCACTACGACTCTTGCAAAGGCAAAAGAACTTAAGAAGTTCGTTGAGCCTTTGATAACAAAATCAAAAGACGACACAACAAATTCACGTCGCGTGGTATTCAGTTACTTGCAAAGCAAGGAGGCTGTTACAGAACTCTTCAAAGAGGTTTCTGTAAAGGTTGGCGACCGTCCCGGTGGCTACACACGCATCATCAAGTTAGGTACACGTCATGGTGACGCAGCCGAGATGTGTTTCATTGAACTTGTTGATTACAACGAGAATATGGCTAAGGCTCCTGCTAAGAAGACACGTCGTCGTCGCTCTACAAAGAAGGCAGACGCACCTGTAGTAGAGGAGACAGCAGTAGCAACAGAAGAGGCTACACCGACAGCTGAATAATTACTTACTTAATAGATGTGAGAGGGTGTCCGTGAGGATTGCCCTCTCATTTTTTTATGTTGTTTCTTAAGTATTACAAAGTCAAAAACAGATAAGAACTATTACTAAATTTCTATTGGAAACAAAAAAACATTATCTTCGCAAAAAATAAGAAACAATGAAAAAATATATTACACTTTTCCTATTCCTAATACAATTATTAATGCCGGCAGTACTTTCGGCGCAGGTACAACTATCACCCAAGAGAGAATTCCGTGGAGCATGGATACAGGCTGTAAACGGGCAATTTATGGGAATGAAAGAGGCTGAAATGAAGTCGTATCTGACAAATATGCTCGACGAATTGCAAAAGGCAAATGTAAATGCAATAATATTTCAGGTACGTGTCGAGGGTGATGCTCTTTACCCATCTAAATACGAGCCTTGGAGTCGCTATCTTACGGGGAAACAGGGAGTAAGTCCCGGATGGGACCCTCTTTCATTCATGGTGCAAGAATCGCATAAACGTAATATGGAGTTGCATGCTTGGATTAATCCCTACCGCGCCCGAACAAAAGGAACTCGCGAGGTGGCACCAAACCACAAGAGTGTGTTATCGCCTGCAAACTTCATTGAATACGAAAACCAACTCTACTTTAACCCTGCATTACAAGAAAATCGCGATTATATATGTATGATAGCGAAAGATATCATAATGCGTTACGATGTCGATGGTTTACATATAGACGACTATTTCTATCCCTATCCTGTCAAGGGTAAAGAATTTCCCGATGAATCGTTCTTTGTGTCATCCACAGGCTTCTCCGATAAAGTCGATTGGCGACGCGACAATGTCAATCGTCTTATAAAGCAGTTACATACAACTGTGCGCGCTGCTAAACCATGGCTTAAGTTTGGCGTATCTCCCTTTGGAATATATCGCAACGCAACTCCCGAATATCCCGCCGGCAGTGCAACTCGAGGGTTACAAAGTTACGACGACCTGTATGCCGACGTGTTATTATGGATAAACAAAGGTTGGGTCGATTACTGTATCCCGCAGGTATATTGGGAAATAGGCCACAATGCTGCCGACTATGAACCATTGGTGCGTTGGTGGGCCGACAATGCAGGAAATCGTCCGCTATATATCGGGCAAGATGTTAATCGCACAGTACGTGCAGCCGATACCAAAAATCCTAAGCGACATCAATTGCCTCAGAAAATGGATATGCAGCGTGCCGAAAAGAGTGTTCAAGGCTCTTGCTTGTGGGATGCAGCATCGGCAGCAAAGAATGTAGGACATTATCGCGAAGTACTTACACAATACTACCACCGCCACCCGGCGTTAATGCCCAGAATGCCTTTTATTGATAAGAAAGCACCAAAGAAGGTTACAGGAGTACGTGCAATAGAAACCGCCGAAGGCAGAATGTTGGTGTGGTTGAAACGTTCCGCAAAAAAAGACGACCCAATGAACGCCCCATGGCGTTATGTCGTTTATCGTTTCGATAAAAAAGAGAAGATTAATTTGGATGATGCATCCAATATTGTAGCAATAACACCCGATACCTTCTACCGTATACCCGACGATGTTAGTGGTGAATGTACGTACGTAGTAACTGTAATAGACCGTTTACACAACGAATCCAAAGGAAAGAAATGTAAAATAAAGTAGTTATGGATACGAAAATAGATATTTTTGAACTACAAGAAGTAAAAGAGGAGTATCTTGTTTCAATAAAGCAACTACTCTCTCAATTGTCTTCGCGCCCATTGGAGTTTACTATGGAGCAGTTGCATGCCATAGTAAATAGCGAGAGCAGTTTACTGTTTGTTGCCATGTGTAATGGTAAAATATGCGGGATGTTAACCCTTGCAACATACCTTGCACCTACAGGTCGCAAGTGGTGGGTAGAGGATGTTGTTGTAGATGAATCTATGCGCGGTTACTCCATAGGTCGTCGTTTGCTTAATCATGCCATGGAGTGTGCAAGGCTGCAGGGAGGTACACTTATGCTCACCTCTCGTCCATCGCGCGTGGCGGCAAATGCTCTGTACCGTTCTGCCGGGTTCGAACTGAAAGAGACAAACGTATATAAAATTGAGTGTCCCCCTCACCCTCTCCCGTAAATACAAGGATTTGGTGCGCAAACGTCTTGCCTGAATCAAAGGATAATTGAAAGATTTCTCGTTTAATATCTCTTAGTAAGAGATATTATAAAAATGTAACTCCCTGTGTTTCAATGCTACACAGGGAGTTTACTGTTATGAATTTTATAAGCGATTTTTGTTCTAATTAAACGAAAATAATAAAAATATCTTAAAAAAGCACCATTGAGTATCAATGGTTTCGATAAAAATTTATACATTTGTAACGTATCTTAATATCTCTTACTAAGAGATATTAAGATACGTGAGTGATAATCAATTGATAATTAAACAAATAATAAAAGTTTATGAGAAAAATTACTTTAATTTTAATGCTATTGGTTCTAACCATAACAACAGCATTTGCACAATCCTATACCTATTCATTACCAAATGGGTACACAGACAATAGTGCGACGGATGGAATTGTTCCATTAACATCGGAGGAGTTAATGGCAAAAACAGAAGCAACATATTTGGTATTGAAATGCGTTGCAAAGAACAATTCTTACTATTTTAAAGGCACCAGCAGTGGTACTCCGAGTGATTTTAGCAACATAAATGCTGAATATGTATTTATCTGGGAACCAATTGGAGATGGAAAATTTTACTTAAAAAAGACTGATGGGAATTATCTACAGACTGCAAATGAAATTATTACACTAGGTTCAGATAATGCAGCAAAGTTTTATACCACACAACCAATCTTAAATGGTAGCGGTGAGACAGATTATGATGATGATGGTTCAAGTGATTACTATTACGAAGGTATCGAATATTTCGTACGATTTGTAAACGAAAGTGGCAAATGGATAAATGTTCAACCAAAAGATGGTCCTGCTAAATACAACATTGGCACTGGTAGTTTTACATTCTTATATGCATACGAGGTTACCGCTACAGAAATTATAGAAGAATCTGCAACACAAGAGGAAAAAGATGCTGCTCTTGCGATTATAGATGGCAAGAAGGGTGCTGTAGGTTATCCGGTAGATAATGTAATAGATGCTTACATTGAAAGTATTAACAATGCCGCTATACCTAGCGATATTGAATATGCAAAAGCAAACCTTTTTGCAAGCACAGAAATAAATATGCCCGAGGATGGTAAAGCATATACATTTGTGAATG
>CAZEKX010000063.1:0-11006 GCA_964512955.1 uncultured Bacteroidaceae bacterium | reverse complement strand
GCTCAAAGTCGTGAGCAAGGTGGGGATTTTGTTGCACTTCTATCTTGACAGTATGGCAATGAATAATAACTCAATATTGACTTATGCAAAAATGTGATTAAAAACGTATTCGTTACAATATTCCGCTTTAAAATGATAAAAGAATATAAAAAGCACACTTGAATATAAATGAAGTTCTCTGTTTTTCTTATTTTTGCATCTGCAATTTGAATAATTAAAGAGTAAAAATACTATGGAAATATCATCAACAATTAAATATATCGGTGTGGATGATACCGATATAGATCTTTTTGAGTCTCAGTATCCTGTTCCATCCGGCATATCATACAACTCATATGTTATTCTTGATGAGAATATAGCGATCGTTGATACAGCCGACGCACGTAAAGGGGCAGAGTGGTGGAGTAATCTCACAACGGTACTTGCCGGTCGCACACCCCATTATCTTATTGTCCAGCATATGGAACCCGACCATTCATCTCTTATCGCCGAGGCTATGGAACGTTTCCCATCGTTGCAGGTTGTATGTACAGCAAAGGCTGTTCAAATGCTTTCTCAATTTTTCGAAGGAGTTGATACATCGCGTTGCATAGCAGTGAAAGAGAACGATACACTGTCTCTTGGTAATAGAGTGTTGCGTTTCTTCCTTGCCCCCATGGTACATTGGCCCGAGGTTATGGTTGTTTACGATGAGCAGGAACGCATATTGTTCTCTGCCGATGCCTTTGGTACGTTTGGAGCATTGTCAAAAGGAGGCGGTTGGGACGACGAGGCACGTCGTTACTTTATAAATATCTGTGGTAAATATGGTGCCCAGGTACAGGCATTGCTTAAAAAAGCTGCATCTCTTGATATAGCAAAGATATGTCCTTTGCATGGTCCTGTGTTATGCGAGAATTTGAGTCATTATATTGGGTTATACGATACATGGAGCAGTTACAAACCCGAAATAGAAGGTGTACTTGTGGCATACGCATCTATTCATGGGGGAACAGCCGCTACAGCCCTTTGGTTTGCCGATGCTTTGCGTAGTCATGGAACAAATGTTATAGTTCACGACTTGAGCCGTAGCGATGTTTCCTATGCTGTAAGTGATGCTTTTCGCATGAGTCGTATGTTGTTGTGCGCAGCATCTTACGATGCAGGACTCTTCCCTCCAATGCACGACTTCTTACATCATTTAAAGATAAAGGGTTATCAGAATCGTAAGGTGGGAATTCTGGAAAATGGTTCATGGGCACCCACTGCCGGACGTGTAATGCGTTCTATGCTCGAAGAGATGAAAAATCTTGACGTATTGCCCGAAAATGTAACCATAAAATCGAGAATGAAGAGTTGCGATATTCCTCAGTTAAAGAATCTTGTAAACGACATGCTGGCTTAATATTTGCCTCATTAAGTTTATACAATAAATAAGCCCGTTGAATTCAACGGGCTTATTTATTGTATGGTAATTAGTACTTATTTTACTAAGAATTTCTCACCACCTTTAACGTAGATACCTTTTACTGTAGGATTCTCAACCTTGCGACCCATTAAGTCGTATATAGCCTCTGAATCTTCTGTATCATTTGCTACATTATCCTTAATGGCTGTCTCCTCTACAAAGTTAATTACAATGTAATCGCCTTTGTTTGTAGAGGGAATACGGTATACACCATTCTCCAGAGCCTCAATCTGCACTCTCTCATGGTTTACAAAGACAAATGCATTCTCAATGCCTGTGCATTTAACTTTGCACTCCTCACCTTGGTTGTTGTTTATACGTACAACATTTGTCTTGCCATCTTCCCATTCAATACCAACAGTAAAGTCTCCAATTGCTTTCATTCCTGTTACCGAACCGTTCTTCCATACCGAGGGAAGTGCAGGAAGTATGCTTATGTAACCATGTGCGCTTTGCAATAACATCTCTGCAATACCCGCGCATACACCAAAGTTTCCATCAATCTGGAACGGTGCGTGGCTGTCGAACAGGTTGTAATAGATACCACCTTGGCCCTGGTCGGTGCCGTATGTTGTAGAGTGTTTTAAGGCATTCTTTATAATTACGTGTGCATGGTCGCCATCCTGAGCGCGTGCCCAAAGATTAACCTTCCATCCCATTGACCAACCTGTAGCAGCATCACCACGTAGTTTAAGAGAGTTTACAGAAGGTGTAAAGTATCTGCTTTCGGGTGTAACTTGCTCGTAAGGGTACAAGCACATAAGGTGTGAAATATGACGGTGTCCTTTGTCATCGCTCACATCGTAATCGGTATATTTCCATTCACGTATAAGTTCGTCGCCTGTGCTTATACCATTCTGTGTGCCCCAACTAGCCCATGAACCGCCTTTGAATGTCTCTACATGCAAACCTTGGTCGGTGTTTGCAATGTAATCATCAAGTTTTGCAATTTGTTCATCGGTAAGGCCGCAAGCCTCTTGTCCAAGAATCTCTATTGTCTCTTTCAAATAAACAAAGTGCATATACACCATCTGCTGTGCATGTGCTGTAGCATCCTCCGTTGGATGGGCATTCTGCTCGGGTGAATATTCATTAGGACATACCCATGTTCCATCTTTTACATTTCTATCTTTAATCATACGCTCGAACCAGAACTCTGCGCAACCCCACATTGCAGGGAATGCCTTTGCAAGGAACTCCTTGTCGAGTGTATAGCGATAGTGTTGCCATAAGTGTGAGCAATACCATACATTGGCAACAAAATAGTTGTCGCCCCATGTACTCATACTGTTGTATAGCGATGACTCAGTGAGTACACTCCAACCCTTACCATTGTTGTATTTTGTACCAACAGCCTTCCATCCTGCGCTTTGCGCACCACGAATGATAAAGTTTACATAAGGTTTGTGCAGGTCGCTTAGGTTGGTTGGCTCAGTGGGCCAATAGTTCATCTGAATGTTAATGTTGGTATGTATATCGGAGTTCCAAGGTGAATCTGTACCGCGGTCGTTCCAAATACCTTGCAGGTTGTTGGGAGCAGCGATTGGTAGGCGGTTTGAACTGATAACCAAGTAACGTCCAAAGTGGAAATAGAGTTGTTCAAGGAACAGGTGGTCGTTGTCGGTGCTGTTTGCATCTCCGTTGTTGGGATAGTAGTAGTCCACGAGTTCTTTTGTGTCCTTTGTAGGTGTGGTAAGTCCAAGGTCTAACGTCATTCGTTTTGTAATGGTGGTAAAGTCCTTTACATGGTCTGCTTCAATTGTTGCATAATCCTTTGTTGCAACACTCTCCAAATGAGTTTTTACTCGCTCGTTTACATCTTCGGCACTCTCCTCGGTGAAGTAGTTGTCGAAAACGTCCATGTCACCGTTGAAGTTGGTTGCACCCTTAAGGAAGAATGTAACCTCTGTAGCATCGTTTACAGTAATACCTTTATTCGATGTGGTAATTGTAGCGCCTTCGTTTACAGTAACATGCAAGCGTGCCGCATGATTTACTGCTGTCATTGCTCCACTGAACGATGCGGTACCATTCTCGTATGTAACTTTGCTTGCACCTATGTCGTTGCCGGGCTCCAACTTAAAGAGAAGGTTAATTTTGTCATCACCTTCAACAGTGTAACGTCCTACAATAGTTTGGTCGGGTGCAGAACTGAAGAATCTACGAATCTGTTTTGTTCCGTTTGCATTCTTGAACTCAACACCTGCAATACCCTCTTCAATATCCAAGAAACGAACATAATCGGTAACACCTTCCCAAATGGCTTTGTCGAGGTTTGTAATGAAGAGTGAACCGAAATTCATGAATGTACGATTACCTGCGCTTGCTCCAACAGTATTTGCAGGGCCACTCCACAATGTTTTTTCATTGAACTGAAGTTCCTCGTTGTGAACTCCACCGAATACCATACATCCTAATTCTCCGTTACCCAAAGGTAATGCATATTCCATCCAAGGATAACTTACACCGGTCGCCTCTGCCGATGTTCTGTACCATAGTGTATTGGGGTTTTTGGGTGAGTAAGACTCAATACCTTCAATCTCCGAAACTTCGTAGTAATACTCATCGGGGAAATCGGCAAAGTCAGCCTCTTCCAAGAAGAATTTACTTCCTGTATCTCCAATTGCACCGGTACTGTTCCAGAGTGCAAGGTAACTGTTGCGGTCATTCCAATAGTTGCTTGCTGTACCTTTGAGTCTTATATAAGAGGGACCTCCGTTGGTGAAATCATATTGACCATCGAATATGGTTGTATGTGTTGTATTATCGGGAGCAACCATGCTTGTACGTGCACCGTCCTCACTGCCTGTAACACCTACAATCTTCGATAATCCGGTAGAGTAGTTGTATATCTTATAATCATTGTTGCCTTGTCCTACAAATGCCCACAAACCTTTGTTGTCCTGAGGTGCATTCTTGTTCGACAAATTCATACTTGAACCGCTCATATAATCGGAATTAAGGCTTACATAGCCTCCCTTGCCGTTTTTAATTGTATAGAATTTTGTGTCGTCGGCAAAGTAACTTACATAAATGTTATTGCCGTCTATGCTTACAACTGCAATTTTGCCATCAACGGCGTTTGCGGTGAAGTCTGCTTTTTTCAGAATAACATCGGTTGTAAATGTCTCACCTGCATTGTATTCCACTTCGTTATATACAACACCTGCATTGGCATCATCTGTTCCAAGAATATGTATGGTGTATTTTACCGGCTCAATCTCTGCTATCTCAATAGCATAGCAGTTACCTTCGTCTGTCGTTGTCCAAGAATTTACAGTAATACCCGAAGGCATTTGACCACTTACTTGTGAATTCATACCATTGCCACCCAATATCAGTTTCCAAGGATATGTACCACCTACATTTACAAATGTTAATGCTGCCGACGGTGTTGCTTCATAATTTCCATTAGCGTTTACATATTTCTCTGCACCAACACTGTAAAGATAGTAGTTGCTACCATCTTTCTCAATTTTGAACTGTTGGGCAGGGTCCAACGGATTTTGTGTTACAGTGCCTACGGCACTTCCTGTACTTGAACAAATCTGTCCCGATACCCCAGATGCTTTACTGTATAACAAGAACGCACGTGCACTGCGCAGAGTGTAGATGCTGTTGTTGCTCAACTGCGATAAATCGGTAATGCTCTCGGCGTGTACAACGAATATTGCACAAAGCAGAGAGATTAACATTGAAATAATCTTTTTCATTTTGAGTAATTTTATTAAGGTTAGTAATTTTTCTTAATCTTACAGGTTAAAGTCTATCGACACTTTGTCTCCCCTTTTTGAACGTATAATATATGTATCGTTCCCACATTTGCGGTATTTTGCCTCTTTGCCATTTACCCTTACACTCGCACTTTCAATGTCGGGTATTCTCACTCTCATCACCTCGCCCTTGTTGTTGCTTATATTTACCTTGTCGGCATTACCGTTCTTCCATGCAATATCTACGGTGAAGTCTCCTACGGCCTTAAGACCTGTAATTGAACCACTTTCCCAAACATCGGGTAGTGCCGGCAAAATATGTATGACGTTGTTTTGGCTCTGCATAAGCATCTCGGCAATACCGGCACATACTCCAAAGTTTCCATCAATCTGGAACGGTGCATGTGAGTCCCATAAATTGTAGTATATACCACCTCGGTATTGGTCAACTCCAAACGAAGTGGAGTGCTTGAGTGCATTGCGAATTATGCGGTGGGCATGGTTGCCATCGAGTGCTCTTGCCCAAAGGTTAACCTTCCACCCCATAGACCAACCTGTGGCCTCGTCACCACGTAACTTCAACGCATTTACAGCCGGAATAAAGTATTCACTTTCGGGTGAAATCTGGTTCAAAGGGTACAGACACATAAGGTGCGACATGTGGCGGTGTGCCTTGTCGTTGCTCACATCGTAGCCTGTATACTTCCACTCTTTCAACAGAATATCGCCGGGCTTTATATCGTTTTTTGCACCCCACGACTCCCAACTACCGCCTTTGAACTTCTCGGTATGCAGTCCGCGGTCGGTTTTCTTAAGGTAGTCGTCCAATTGTGCTATCTGTTGCTTGCTCAATCCGCATGCTTTACGTCCCAGAATGTTTACCGCCTCCTTTACACTCTGCAAGTGTGTGTACACCATCTGTTGTGCATGTGCAGTTCCGTCCTCTTTGGGGTGGTCGTTTTGTTCTGCCGAATATTCATCGGGGCATACGAATGTACCATCTTTTGCTACGCGGTCGGGAATCATACGTTCGAACCAGAACTCTGCACAACTCCACATTACGGGGAACGCCCTTGCAAGGAACTCTTTGTCGAGTGTGTAGCGGTAATGTTGCCACAAGTGTGAACAGTACCATACGTTGGCAACAAAATAGTTGTCGCCCCATGTACTCATTCCACCAAAGATATTGTTTTCGGTAAAACAGGTCCATCCTTTTGTCTGTCCGCCACGTTGTGCCGCTCTCTTCCAGTTATCCCCATTGGCCATTGTAATTATATAATCAAGGAAAGGCTTGTGTAACTCACTAAGTCCTGTGGGCTCTGCCGGCCAGTAGTTCATCTGAATATTTATATTTGAGTGAATGTCGGAGTTCCAAGGCGCATTTTCGAGGTTGTTCCAAATTCCTTGCAGGTTGTTGGGTACGTTTATACCGCGTGAACTGGAAATAAGCAGGTAGCGTCCGTATGCAAAGTAGAGTTGTTCAAGGAATAGAACCTCTGCTTCTTTGCCTGTTACGTTCAGGCTTTTGTTGTTGTAGTTATCGATAAGTTGCTTTGTATTTACATTGCATGCTGCACCGTTGAATGTCAAAGATACACGACCCATATAACCTTCGAACTCTTTTACATGGTCGTAACGAACTGCATTCCAACCTTTGGTCGCAGCATGTTCCACTCTGTTGTGCATCTCTTGTGTCAGTTGCTCTGTTCCCGATACAAACGATGGTGATGATGCATCATAATCGGTTCCTGCAGCCAAAAGCAGTATAATCTCTTTGGCATCTTTTACTGTTATTCCGTTACTGTCGTTTGTTGTGGTTGCATTACCACCAATGGGTAAAACCTTGATTGCTGCACAATAACTTACGGTTGTCAGTTTGCCGTTAAATGTAGCATTTCCATTGGTATATTTTACAGCGGAAGCATTAATGCCGTTGCCCGGTTTGACACTGAATCTCATGCTCAGTAGGTCTTTGCCGGTAGCACAGTATCGTACAGCAATAACTTTGTCGGGAGCCGATGCTATATACTCTCTTTCGTATGTGGTTTCGCCGCTGACGTATTTTACTCCCGCTACTGCGTTTTCTATGTCGAGGTATCGAACATAATCGGTGGCAGAATTCTCTTCGTTATTACCTATATTGCCACTTATATCTTCGGCATATACCCAACCGAAGTTTTTGTAACCTCCGTAACTGCCCATATCGTTGGGGCTTCCCTCCCATAAGGTCTTTTCGTTGAACTGAATCTCGTCAGTTGCAATGCCACCGAAAAGAGATGCTCCTAATTGTCCGTTTCCAATGGGCAGGGAGTATTCCATCCAACGGTTACTACTCTCTGTAAGGGTTACAGGTGTATCATACCACAAAGTTAGTTTGTTCTTTGGAACAAAAGATGTTGTTCCGTAAACTTTAAACTCTTCGGCATTGTTGCCATCTTGCAACAATGTTGTAGCCAATGTTGCCATGGTGCAACATGTTAAAAGTGCAAGCATGTAGATTTTCTTTAGCATTGTTGTAGTCTTGTCCAAAAATATATACAATGTGCAAATATAAATCTTTATATTTGTTTTTGCAATAGTAAACATTTTTTTGAAAATCTACAGATATAAACCCCCACAAATAAAAATCGATACGCATGCGTATCGATTTTTATTAAGAGAATAAGATATCCTATTTCTTCTTTTCTGTTTTTGTTGCAGGTTTTGCTACTTGGGTTGTACATCCTTTTTTTGTTCCTGCACATTGTACATTCTCTTGTTTCTTTTCGCTTTTCTTAGTCTCCATAAATACAAATAATTAAGTTAAACAATATATAAAACCTATGCTTTTAGGTTGCGTGCAAAGTCGTGCGCTTTATCTTTTGCTTCCTCTGCCTTTTCGGCAACCTTGTCTGCCATTTTTACTCCGGTGTCAATTGCTTTATCCCTCATTTCATCGAGATAATTGCTAGTTTTGCCTCCCATACTTCTTATCTTTTCACGTAGTTCGGCTCTCATTCTTTTTGCTCTCTCAGAACATGCACAATGGTATGCCAATGCACCTGTTATCATACCTGCTAACATGCCAATCCAAAATTTTCCGCTTCCCATAATCAAAAGAATTTAAATAGTTAAAAACTGTGTCAATATTTGAACCTCTAATCTCTTGTAAACGAGTAAGTTCTTGCTCGTTTACTATATGTAAAACGAGTGTTGCAGATGTTTGGTTCGGTAACATAAAGTATAAAAAAACACAATAGTGCAACCGCACTATTGTGTTTTTTTATACTTTATGTTCTATCTTAGATAATGGTATACAGAACATAGCACCAATGGGCAATTATGGCAGCCACAATACCACCTATGGTGTGTGCGAGAATCGCTTTTGAGGTGAGGTGCCTGTAACCCAGAGTGTCGAGCATGGCTGTATGAGTACTCAGATATCCGCTCCAACACATACCTATAGCGGTAAACACTGCTATAGCATTGCCATCGACCCAACCTGCCTCAATGAAATTGGGAACAAGTCCTAAGGCAGCACCTACTGCACCCAATGCAGTAATTGGAAAGGCGATAAGATGCGGGTCGTTGAATCCGAATAACCAATTGAAAAGGAAACCAAGTTTTTCGCCAATCCATGGTAACAGTTCAACACCCTCGTATGCGGCTCCGGTAAATTCACCCGATGCTGCAGGTCCAAATGTAAGCAACATCACAAAAGTGGAAATAATAAGAACTCCCGGAATAATGGCTATTCCTACATCCACTCCGGTGCGTCCGCCGTCGAGAAGTGAATCGAGGACACGTTGAAAAAGTGGTTTCTTTATTCCTTCGTCTTCCAACTCTTCAATCTCTCGTGCCGAACACACATCCTCATTTTTGTATTGCGGGTATGTTCTTAGAATAAAACGTTGCATCAGTCGTGTAGATACTATGCAACCGCATATCGCACCAAAGAGTCCTATGAAAGGTGCTGCGTAAAATCCCTGACCAACCATGTACACTATAACTAAAAGTCCCATGCCAAAGGCTGTACCGAAGTTTGTTAGTGAAATGAATTGATACTTCTTGAAATAGCCACTGAAACGTTTGTCTTGTGCCAAAGAGATTATGGCAGGGTTATCGGACAAGAATGTGAGTACTGCACCTAACGATGCCACACCCGGAAGATTGAAGAGGGGTTTCATGAGTGGACGCAGAATCTTTTCGAGCAGGCTCACAACACCGAACTCCACAAACAGACGCCCCAAGGCTCCGGTTATCACGCATATTGCCATCAAGTAGAATACCGTATTTAATAACAGGTCGTGTGCTGTCTTCATAATGGTATTAAGCATTTGCGGTGTCCCCATTTGCGAAGCGATGTATGCAAATAAAGTGAATACTATTACAAGACATATCACTCCATTGGGAATCCAACTATACAATTTACTGAAATTTGGCTTCATGGTCGAAATCGGTTTTTATTATTTTATGTTGTTTGTTATCTCCTTTTGAAACTTAGAAGGTTCATTTTCCATGTTACGCCGGCATCTACAACTGTCTGTTTATCGGTTAGTACACCCAACGGATTACTGTTGTTTCCCCATGTATAACATCCGTTCAAGTGCAGACGTACATCCTTTGAACCCTTAATGGGAAAGAACTCTAAACCCAACCCTGCACGCGTTATCTCTGTATCGGGCATTACACAGAAATCGCCATACTTGTCGGTATTGTTTACATCGTATGAGATATGTGTGAATAAGTTAAGGCTATTCGTTGGGCTCCACATCAGTTCACCTATTACCGATAAATCCTTTCCAAGGAAGGCATGTCCACTCAATGCACGGTTAATAATGTCCAACTCCAGAGAGAATTCACCAAAATTTATTTTATGCCCCAAAATAATGTAACTAATATATTTTTCGGGCATGTACTCAATCATGTTAAGTGAATATATGGTGTTGAACCAGCCATGAGAACCATACCACAAAAGATTGTATGCAAACATCTCTTCGTTGTCGGTGTTTGTTTCTTTACTGCGGAACGGGCTCTCACATATCTGTGCTACAAACTTATCTCTTTTACTGTCGGTAGTGAATGTTACACTTGCTCCCAAACGGTAACAAGGTATATTATTCCAATATTCCGATGCAAAGTATATATCTATGGGTGCGCGGTCATATTCATATCCGCCAAGACCCACTACCAATTTTCCTGCCGAAATACTCCAGTTATTTTTGGTATATGTAAGATATATCCAATCGGTGGCATCGAAAAATGTTGCATCTTTGTTGGGTTTGTTCAGACGTTGGCGGTAGGAGTAAGAGAACTCCTCGCTGATATTTCCATCCATGCGTATATTAAGAAATCTCCCTTTGAAACCACAATTGTCATTAACCTTATCTCCATCGACGTTCTCGTGTTGGTAGTCTCCTCGTGCCTCTATACGCAGGTTTAGTAACTCGTTGCTTTGAGCAAAAATATTTGTTAGAAATAGAGCGAAAAGCCCCGTAAGAATAACTCTTTTCATAGTAAAGCAGTTTTTATAATGCGCAATGTTGCGAGTGCAAAGATAGTGCATTTTTTAAATCTATTTATGCATGATGAAAATTTATTAACTCAATAAATATCTATGCTAAAAAGAATACTGCGCCGGTTTGGCGCAGTATCTCGGTCTTCTCTACATCACATATCAACCACAAAGCAGACCGTTCGTGTCAGTCGCAGACAAAGGTGAAAACCGCGACTCATATATATAAATGTTTACGAACGGTTTTTGTTCAGTCGATAGTGGGTTTATTCTGTTGCTTTAATGTAATTTATAAGCGCGCAGAGTCAACCAGCAAGTGCAACATTACGAAATAAATTTGTAAAAGCACTCT
>CAZEKX010000062.1:0-11481 GCA_964512955.1 uncultured Bacteroidaceae bacterium | reverse complement strand
CAAAGTCGTGAGCAAGGTGGGGATTTTGTTGCACTTCTATCTTGACAGTATAAAAGAATAGAGAGAAACCTATTGAACAAAGTACTTAAGATTATCGAACGATGGAGCAAATTCCCCGTTCTCTATCCTATGTATAACATTAACCACCATATCGTTCATGGGGGTAGGACAACCCACCTTGCGACCGTAAGCACTCACAACACCATTTATGGCATCGACCTCGGTCTTTTTTCCTTTTTCAAGGTCTTGCAACATACTTGCTTTAAGCAGAGCATGTTTGCGTATTGCAATAGGAATAATAAATAGAGATATAGCCTTTTTAATAGGATTACTATAGTCGAGCAATTTAACAATATCTTTACCCTGTACAGGCTCTATCTTTATTTTCCCTGCCGCGCACACATCTATACACTCCTTTATTAAAGCCTGCACAATTTTACACGACTTTTTATTCTTTGCAGCCTCTCCAAATGTACAGCCAAGCACCGCGCTCATACCCGAGAATGCCGAATTTATAAGTAATTTGCTCCATCGTGTACCTACAAAATTATCGTCACGTTCAACCGGTCCCATAAGTTCCAACAAAGATTTCACCTCATTAAACAATTTATTGGGTGTTGGAGACAATGAACCCAATGAAAAGGTTAAACTATCGGGGGCACTTGTGAGTTCGCAAACACCCGGAGCCTGCAATGTAGCACCCCATGCCACAGTACAACCAAGCACGCGATTTTCTCCTACTATTTCGCCAATACCAAGTTCTGGAATACCATTCTGCAGAGTTACAACAACACCCTCTTCGGCAAGGAAATCTTTTAAAAAGGTTACCACCTCTTTATTAAGCTGCTGTTTCGTCATAAGAAATATAATATCATATTTCCCCGACATCATTTCGGGAGTATAAGCCGTAACTTTCTGTTTAAAATTTACAGTTCCAACTATTTGGGCTCCATTAGAGCAAAGAGCCTCAACATGTGCTTTATTACGATTTATCAAATCAATTTCTCTCCCGTTCTTTGTAATGTACGCACCTAAGATTGTCCCCAAAGAACCGGCACCATATATAGCAACTCTCATTTTACAATATTTTTTATTAGGATGTGTAAAGGTAGGTATTTTCGATAAAAAGAGTATTATTTTTTACCCAAATAATGCCCATCGATATATTCAAAGAACTTATCTTTATACATATCACCTATGGGAATTGAGATTTTGTCATCGTAGACTATATGCATTCTCGAAATCTCCTTAACCTTATTCAAGTTTACGATATATGAACGATGCACTCGCATGAATAAGTTCTTAGGCAGAACCTCCTCTACCTTTTTCATGCTTAACAGAGTAACTATTGCCTTTGGATTATCATCGACAAATATGCGTACATATTCGCTCATGCTCTCCACAAAACGGATAGAACGGATAGGGACACGCATCATTCTGTAATCGGATTTCACATATATGCACTCTTCGTCTCCAAGAGTATTATCATTGTTCATGCCCGAAGCCATACGTTCCAAAGCACACAAATCCTTCACCTTGTTGGCAGCCTTAAGAAAGTCCTCGAAAGCAAACGGTTTTAACAGATAATCGATCGCATCGACTTTAAACCCATCTATTGCATATTCCGAGTACGCTGTAGTGAACACCACTTTTGGCGGGTTTATTATGCTGCGTACCAGTTGTAAACCTGTTATATCGGGCATATTAATATCGAGGAACATCACATCTATACTATTTTCGGCAAGAGCCGACATAGCCTCAGCCGACGAAGAACACGACTTCACACACTCCAAGAAAGGAACTCGTTCAATATAACTCTTAAGTTGAGCCAAAGCCAAAGGCTCATCATCTACTATTATACACTTAATCATTACGAAGAGGAATTTTTAATAGGACATTATAATAGTTATCACTTCTCCAAATTTTGAGAGTATAGTTTTCGCCATACAACAGTTTCAAACGTTTTCGCGTATTATCAAATCCAATACCGGGAATATCACCCTTGTTCTGTACGTTTTCTACCGAGTTTATAGTATTGCGACACGTAAAAACGATATTACCATTGTCTATATACACAGAAACATATACCTCGGATGGGTTGTTATACGAAATACCATGTTTAAAAGCATTCTCAACAAACGACATGAGCATTAACGATGGAATATTTGCTCCCATTATATCGTTCGGAAACGACAATTCTATTTTAAGCATGTCGGTATATCGTAAACGCATAAGAGTTATATAACTCTTAATCATTTGCAACTCCTTATCGAGCGACACAAAAGCCTCGGGCGACTCATAAAGTACGTATCGCATCATTTTTGCAAGTTCAATAATAGATTTCTGCGCACTACCTTTGTCAATGTCTATAAGAGCATGAATATTATTAAGAGTATTCATGAAAAAGTGCGGATTTATTTGAAACTTAAGATATTCAAGTTCCGATTTCAGTTTTTGTTGTTCGAGTTCCTTTAGACGTGCCTCATTACGTATTGTATAAAACAAAAGACGTATCGAGATATTGAACATAAGTACAAAGACAATAAGCAGGAACTGTACACTGTAAGGATGCAGTATTGATGAAAGCAGGAAATCGCTCGGACGTTTAGGTTTATCCAATTTAACACTATAAACCTTTTGCTTATTGAATATCAACGACTCATAAGGCGCTTTTTGGACCTTATAATATTTTACGCGGGCAACCACTCTGGGTGGAGGCACATGCTTACCCCCTTTTCTTTCGGTTAATCCATGTTCCGGTTTTCTGCCACGTTCCATTCGTTCGATACGCGAATTCCATCTATCCCAATATGGTTCCGGTTCATTATCTCCTTTAAAGGAGTTCTGCACCATCACATAAAGAAAATAGAAAAATACAGTTGCAAGTATTAACAGTATGACATACTGGGTCCTACCTCTTTTATAAAGGAAATAGGGCATAAGTATGTTATTGTTTATAACGAACAGAATAAATGCCGGAGATATAAAAAGCCACGAATTAAAGACTTTGTTCCAATCGACACCGACAATGTTACCATTTATGAGTTCCCCTATAAATGGTAACATAATCAAAGTACCCCAAAAAAGAGTATAAATGATATATTCTACATACCTTCTCTTAACACCCCAATACATACGATAAAATATTAAGCCAAAGTAAGCATTTTTCGCGTATATATCAAGTGAAATCAGTAAAACAGAGGTATTACTCAACAAAGCGGTTATTGCACCGCTTTGAAACTCATATCTAACCCCTTCACAGAGTGAGTAAGAGCACCTACAGATATAAAATCGACACCGGCAAAAGCATAATCGCGCAAGGTATCGAAAGTAATACCACCCGACGATTCCGTTTCGTAACGTCCAGCCACCATCTCAACCGCTTTATGTGTCATCTCGGGCGAGAAGTTATCGAACATAATACGCTGTACTCCACCAATTTCCAACACCTGTTGCAATTCCTCGAAATTACGTACCTCAATCTCTATTTTCAGGTCTTTACCATTCTGACGGCAATACTCTTGTGCACGACGGATTGCCTGCGGTATTCCACCCGCAAAATCGACATGGTTGTCTTTGAGAAGTATCATATCGAAAAGGCCAATACGATGGTTCACTCCACCACCAATACGAACAGCCTCCTTTTCCATTATGCGCATACCAGGAGTTGTTTTACGAGTATCCAATACGCGAGTATTGGTACCCTCTAATTGACGTACATATCGACGGGTCATAGTAGCAATTCCACTCATACGTTGCATAACATTAAGCATAAGACGTTCTGTTTGCAACAAAGAACGCACACTGCCTGTTACATACATTGCTATATCGCCTTTTTTCACCTCGGCACCATCTTCTATAAGCACCTCGACAGAGAGCGTCGGGTCGAAATGGTTGAAGATACGTTTTGCCATATCTACTCCCGCAAGAACACCGTCTTCTTTTATAAGCAACATGTTTTTTCCCTGTGCCTCGGCAGGAATTGAAGAGAGAGTTGTGTGATCGCCATCGCCAATATCCTCGGCAAATGCAAGGGCTATAAGCCTGTCAATAAGTTCGTCTTTTACATTCATAACAGTAGAAATTTTGTGCGAAGATAAAGATTTCCGATAATAGAAACAAAAACTATCGGTTTTTTATAGGTATTTTTTGAAAGGAGTTTAATATCTTCGCAACACATTAAGAAGTTAGAGCAAACCTAAAGTTCAAGACGATGAGAATTACACTACTGGTTGTAGGACGCACGATAGACAAGAATATTATTTCGGGAATAGATGAATACAGACAACGTGTTCAGCATTTTATTCCATTCGACATAGAAGTTATTCCTGAACTGAAAAATGCACGTAAAATGAGCGAGGCTCAACAGAAAGAGCAAGAGGGAGAACTAATTCTTAAATCTTTAAACAATGGCGACCACATTGTTTTACTCGATGAAGGCGGAAAAGAGTTCCGTTCAACAGAGTTTGCGTCGTGGATTGAACACAAGCAGAACATTTCGGTTAAACGTCTTATTTTTGTTGTAGGTGGTCCCTATGGATTCTCTCCAAAAGTTTATTCTGTTGCCAACGAAAAGATTTCACTATCACGCATGACCTTTTCGCACCAAATGATACGCCTACTCTTTGTAGAGCAGTTATACCGCGCCTACACAATAATAAACCACATGCCATACCATCACGAGTAACCTATTCACCACCCTCGCCGTCCGACAGTTCCACAAATTGAAAGCACCCGGCATCGGCAGCCTCCAAAGGACGTTCGACACCGTCTAAATCGTACCTCACAAGATTTGAGTATTCCGATGATGCCATTCCGCGTGCTGTTGTACTGTCGGCAAGATGAAAATCGTACTTAAACTCTTTATTGTCGACCAACCTGAAATGTTCCTTGGCAAACGGCGTTTCCTCTTTGTCATCATATATGACATCTATAAAATTCTCATTCTCTTCGTTCACTGTATTCACCAACGACGATACAAAGCGATAATTTATACAATTTGCAACCGTGTCACCAAGGTTGGTGAGATACCCCATTACTTCGTCCTCTTTCGACCCCTCTATGATACAGTTGGCAAATGTTGCTTCGTACAACGGAGCAGGCATGCCATCGATAGAGTTATGCAATGCTAGAGCCACATCACGTAACTTCCATACATAGAAATTGGCAATTGTACAATGCGTAAAACGCACACTGCCACCAATTATTTTCACACAATTGCCACCCGCATTGGCTATAAGAGAATTTGTTACATCGACACGACTGCATATAGTTTCCAAAGCATTGCCATTGACATTCTCTACTCGCGACGACTCCATTACAAGACGTTGCTGTGTTGTATCGCCCTGCTGTATCAGCAAACCATAGTTCGCACTATGTATATCGCAATGGCGCAACAGATTGTCATTACTCGATGGTGCAAATGTTATGCCGCCCCACTGTCCGGGTATGCGGTCGTATGGCAGGTAATCGAACATA
Organism: uncultured Bacteroidaceae bacterium; assembly: GCA_964512955.1. Taxonomy (GTDB): domain Bacteria; phylum Bacteroidota; class Bacteroidia; order Bacteroidales; family Bacteroidaceae; genus HGM04593. The sequence goes on along the minus strand of CAZEKX010000062.1, from coordinate 6,003 downwards.
TTATCGGTACGGTCGCCACGAAATACCACCGGTTGTTCAAGTGTGCCATTGGCATGCAAACGTCCATGTACTTTCATCTCTGTCTTTGCGTGGAAATACAATGTACAACCCTCGGTCAGTGATAGCGTCGCACCCTCCTTCACATATAAACTGTCATATACCACATAATGTCCTTTTTGCAACAGAGTATCACGTTCAACAACAACTCCACGCAAGAAATGCACATCCCTGCCGTACGCAACCAGTGTAACATACTGTTGCACTCCACTTTCGAGAGTAAAGCAAATTGAATCGGAGAGAAACAAAGGAGTTTCGGCACCATTCTCTTTTGGAGTAACCTCAACAAACACATAGAGACTGTCGCCTTTGCGTATCTCCAAATCTTCAATAGAGTTAGAGTATTGCCCATCGACATTCACACGAAACCCCGTTTCGGAACCACTCTTAAGAGAGACATTCTGTATGCGTAGTGCCGACCCATTACGATTATAAACCTTCATCATGCCTGTTGGAGAGCCCACAGTGGTAAATAAGGTGTCGAAAGAGAGTGTATCGCAAGAGAATTCAAGACGCAGAGCTGGGTCGGACGAGAAATTGTCATCCTCGTTGCATGCAACGAGGATGACCGAAGTCAAAAGTATAAAACCAATATATCTTAACAGTTTCTTCATTTATGGCAACCATTCATATTTACACATAAAATAACGAAGAAAATCTTTATTTATTATTTAAATGGTATATTCTCTAAAATAGCAACCAGATGTTTCCAGAAACGTTCTGTCGAAGGTATATTCAGTTTTTCGTCGGGAGAGTGTACCCCACGCATTGTGGGACCGAAAGATATCATATCGAGATGAGGAGCCTTTTCGAGGAACAACCCGCACTCCAAACCGGCATGTATTGCTTTTATCTTTGCCTCACCGCCAAATAGTTTGTTATACTGTTCACAAGCCACCTTCATTATTTGTGAGTTCATATTGGGTTTCCAACCCGGATAATGTCCTTTGGTTGTAACAGAGGCGCCACCCAACTCAAATGCGGCTCTTACACTATCCGACACATTATCACGCGCCGACTCTATTGAACTTCTTTGACTGGTGGTTATGGTTATTGTGCTGTCTCCATTGTTACGTATCGATGCAAGGTTACTTGATGTCTCAACCAAACCGGGAACATCCTGACTCATGGCAAACACTCCGTTAAAAACAGCATGTACCGACTTAAGCAACTTCATTGTACTTTCATTATCGAAGGAGCGATGAACAGGGTCGGCACTCTGCAAACGCAGTTGCATGTCGGGTTCTGTTGCACTATACCCCTCTTGCACCTCGGCTGCAAAAACATTAAAATCGACACGCACATTCTCTTTTTCGCCCGATGGAACAGCAAACAGTGCCGATGCTTCACGAGGAATGGCATTATGCAGACTGCCACCATCGATATCGCAAAGATAGAACTCATATTTTTCGGCAACATGGCACAAGAAACGGTTAAGCAATTTATTTGCATTGGCACGTCCTTTATTAATATCATCACCGGAATGACCACCTGTAAGATGTGATATTTCGGCTCTCATAAAGAAGAGGTCGCTCGATATTGGTGTCCAGAAGTAGCGGAAGTTGGCATAGTTACAAACACCGCCTGCACAACCAATAAAAATTTCACCTTCATCTTCGGAATCGAGGTTTATGAGGATATCACCTTGAAGCATCTCTTTCGACAGAGCCTGTGCACCTGTCAAACCGGTCTCTTCGTCTACAGTGAAAAGACAATTTATAGGACCATGTTTAAGAGAATTGTCGGCAAGCACAGCCATAGCCGCAGCCACACCTACACCATTATCGGCACCCAAAGTTGTACCTTGTGCCATCAACCACTCACCATTTACGACGGTGCGAATAGGGTCTTTTGTAAAATCGTGTTCAACATCCTTACGTTTATCGCACACCATATCCATGTGACTCTGCAATATAACTGTTTTGCAATTCTCATAACCCGGTGTTGCAGGTTTCTTTATTAGAACATTACCCATTTCATCGGATATAGTCTCTAATCCTAACTCCTTGCCAAAATTTTGCAGAAAAAGCGAAATCTTTTCTTCATGTTTTGACCCATGAGGTATTTCACATATTTGTGCAAAAAAATTGAACAACAATTGAGGTTCCAAATTTAATTTTTCCATATTATTTCGCGTTTAAATGTGTTAATTAAGGTTTTAACATTGTAAATAATATTTAAAATCCCTGCTATCTGCAATATTTTTTTGTTTTTTTGCCCTGCCACACACATAAATAGACAATAAAAACTCTATATTTGTAACAGATTTACGAATTAAAACCCGTAAACAACAGAGATTGTAAACAAACTCGATAGCAAAAATAATGGAAATGCTCGAAACTACATTGCTGGCAGTGTTAATAATTGCAATATCATTCGTATTATTGGCAATAACCATTATAATAAAGAAGAATGGACGCTTTCCGAACATACACATCGGAGGCAATAAGGAGATGCGTAAACGTGGTATTAAATGTGCGCAGTCGCAAGACCGCGATGCACGCAAAGAGGACCCAATGGCAGTGGAAGAAAGGAGAAAAGAGAATTCCGGCGTAAATAACAAGTAAATCAACAATATAAAAAAAGAAACAATAAATAAACCATGAAAAAAATCCATTTTTTTAGTGTTGCAACAGCAGTATGTGCAACAATCATCTCATTCACACAATGTGCCGACAACAATAACAGTAACGTACAGACACAACCTGTAGCAAGCGTACCCGTAGCAAAAGAGGGTCTTAAAATTGCATACGTAGACATTGACTCACTTTTCAACAACTACAAACTATCTCTTACAATGAATAAAGAGATGTTGCGCAAAGACGAAGATATTCGTATGAAACTCAACGAAAAGGCAAGAGCAATTCAGGCAGACATTGATGATTTCCAGAACAAATTGGCAAACAACGTATATGCAACCCGTCAGCGTGCCGAAGATGAGCAGGCACGTATCCTCAAGCGTCAGGAGGACTACAAGGTATACGAGCAACGTTTGGTAAACGAACTTGCCACAGAGACACAAAAGAATAATGTAGTTTTGCGCGACTCCATAAACTCATTCTTGAAGGATTTTAATGCACAGCACAATTACGACCTTATCATAAGCCGTGTAGGAGACAATCTATTGTATGCAAACGAGGCTCTCGATATTACACAACAAGTAATAGAAGGTTTGAACAACAGATATAATGTCGCAGACGAATAAACCCGTTTATAAACAAAACACATATCAATAACGTTCAACAAGCAGGAGAATAACTCCTGCTTGTTAATTATTATATATTATGGAGACATTCAAAGAGATTATAGCAAGTGACAAACCTGTTTTGGTAGATTTTTTCGCTACATGGTGTGGTCCATGTAAAGCCATGAAACCCGTACTGGAGAACCTTAAAAATGCTATTGGTGAAAAAGCACGTATAATTAAAATAGATATCGATAAGAATACGGCACTGGCAAACAGTTACGGAATACAGTCGGTTCCCACTCTGATACTCTTTAAAAGAGGGGACATTGTTTGGCGTTCAAGCGGAGTACGACCAATGAACGAACTCAAAGAGATTATAGAACAGAACCTTTGATACCCCAAAAGCCACACAAACATTACACTCCCCGCCCCGGCAGATTGCCCATGGAATAACCCTCGTCATTACGTTGCATAAAAATGCTTTTTATGCTGTCGGGCAACTCACCGGCAAAAGGTTGCGGAGGCATCATTCCACCTCTTTCTTTTGGTGGAAAATCGCCAAAGGGTGGCGGTGGCATAGCACCATTATGTGGAGGCATTCCGGGTGGAGGCATAGACGACGGCATATCGGGAGCCAACATAGCCGCTTGCGACCCAAAAACATTTGTTCCGCCCCGGCTGGAGCCACCCTTATATAATCCATATCCCAAGGATTGCATACCATATAAAGAATCCACAACCGCCAAAGAGTAGGTATCTCCAACTTTAAACTCAGAAGTAGAGAAAAGCACACCACCATGTTGTATATTACGCGGAATGGTATATGCCATGACAATCTCTCCTTCGCTATTAGAGAGAAGCAGAGACTTACCACGCTGCAAATTGACCCCGCCCCATGCAACAACCGGTTGCGATGTCATGTTGCTCTTGGGCAAGCAAGGCGATGGTCCCATAGCACCACCAATAGAGACTATTGTGCCACCGGTTACAGAGAAATCCTTTTCAAAATCGCTATCAATACCCTGTTCGGGAGAATTACTGCCATTGGCTATTACAAGACCACCATTCAAGGCTATACCGGCATTACTGTCTATAGCATCGTTCGACACAGAGTAGGCATATACCCTGCCTCCGTTCACCTGCAAATTTCCACCGGAATTTATGGCATCGTCGTAAGCATATACATATATTGCGGTTTCATTGCCACCAATAGTCATATCATACTTTGACTCTATACCCTCGCAACGCTCTCCCTTACCAAAGACAAGAACCTCTATGGTTCCACCGTTTATGAGCATTGTACTGTCGCACTTTATACCTTTTGCCGAGGCATGAGCCGCCGGATACAGTTCATGTACCACATCATCGCCACTGTTACAAACAAGCAATGTTCCGCCATCAATTTGCAGTTGTCCATTACAGTTGACACCTTTACCTGCCATACCACTGTTATTTAACGAAGCATATCCGCCACCCATATAAAAATGATTTTCAGTCTTAATGCATGCTCCCGAGGTGTAATCGTTCTTCTTTGCAGAGTATATTGCATTACCCGATGCTTCTACATCTAATATTCCACCAATAATAAAAACAGAGCCTTTGGAGTTCAACCCACGCGAAGCATCACCGGTAATTTTAGCCGAAAGATGTCCGTCGTACATGATGATATTACGTGCCTGCACAGCATCCCCCTTTTTGCCAACACCATTAAGAGAGAGATTTCCACCAAGCAACACAACACTGCCTGCCTTTGATTTAAGTGCATCCTTCCACGATGTGATATGCATGTTACCACGTTTTATAACCAAACCACTGTCTGCTACAAGGCCATCGGAACGTGCCATCTCAACCGAAACATTCATACCATCCACAACCAATGTACCTGTTGTTCTCATAGCGGCTTTACGTTCACCGCGCAAAGCGAGTTTACCATCACCGCAAAGTACAGCCGAGCCATGGACTGTTAGAGCAGAAGCCTTTTTAAGTACAGCAGAAGTATCGCCAGGCATACCGTCCATTATATAATTTATAGAATTACCAACGCTTTGTATGAATGCAACTTCGGGTGAAGCAACTTCTATTGCCGCTCTATCGCGTGAGAAGAGTCGCAAATGCATAAGTGTTATTAACGGAGACTTGTCGCTACGTAGTGCAAAAGAGGCACTATCGGCAGCACCATGCAGAAGAAATTCCACACTGTCGGCATGGGATAGAATAGAGACATTTGCTCCGGAGAGAGAGGCTGTTACTCCATGCGGTAAATCCGAAAGCAAAACCGTATCACTCTTATAATAGACATCTACAGTATATTTAAACTTTTCGGGAATAAAATTAACCTCATCGGGTAGTTCGGGCTTCTCCGTTGGAATATTGGCAATAATACTCTTTGGAATATTGTTTTCGCTACCACCGCAAGCAACCATAAGAGCAAGAAATATGGCAACCATTATATGGTAGTATCCTTGCATAACCATTTTATTTGTAAGTATTTTCATTTTTGTTTAGTTTGTATATATAATATGTATTGAAAATCCTTGATAATTTTATAAAAAAAGCGAAAGCAAAGGCTTCCGCTTTAAGTGTTTTCACAACGGAATAATCCTTATTGTGATTTGCTTCAAATTTGTGATGCAAATATATATAAAAACTCTGTTAAAAAAAATATTTACATAAAAAATACTTTTTTTGAGATAAACTCATATATACCGCAGAGTCAACCAGCAAGTGCAACATTACGAAATAAATTTGTAAAAGCACTC
>CAZEKX010000061.1:0-12096 GCA_964512955.1 uncultured Bacteroidaceae bacterium | reverse complement strand
CTTAGTCCTAAAATTGATTTACTCTTAGAGTAAACCTATTTCAGGACTAGACAATACTTGTATACCTTATTTAAATATTAGAATTTAAATACTATCAACATTGCATATCCAAGTACCAATCCTAAGATACCTATTACAATTCCTACCTTCATCATATCTTTCTGCTCAATGAAACCGGTAGAGTGTGCAATTGCATTGGGAGGTGTGCTTATTGGCAATATCATTGAAACAGAAGCAGCAATAGCCACACCTACCATAAGTGCTGAAGCACCGCCCATGGGAGCGAGACTCTCACCCAATCCGCTTGCAACCAATCCCAAAATGGGAGCGAGCAAAGATGTTGCTGCAGAGTGTGAGATAAAGTTCGAGAATAAGAAACATACAAGTCCCGAGATTATCATAACAATCAGTGGCGACCAACTTCCGAAGGGTATATTCTGTACCAACAATTCGCCCAAACCGGTTTTATTAAGTGCAACACCAAGTGAAAAACCACCGGCAACCATCCAAAGAACACTCCAGTTGATTTCTTCGAGGTCGCGACGCTGCAAAATACCTACTGCACAGAATGCAGCAATGGGTAACATAGCCACAACATTTGTGTTCAAACCCCAAAGTTCTTTTCCAAACATCCACAAGAATATGGTAACAAGGAATGTTGTAATAACCACAATTGTATGGAGGTCCCACTTCATTTCACCTTCAATCTTTATCTCGATATTCTTTTGTTTGAATGGGAATAGATATCGAAGTAATACCCAAGCAAGGAATAAAAGAACAAGTACAAAAGGAATCATTCTGAGCATCCACTCCGAGAATGTTATAACTACTCCGTTTATGGACTCCAAAAACTGCAATACAATGAGGTTTGGAGGTGTACCAATAGGTGTCATCATACCACCAAGGTTGGCACCTACGGGAATTGCAAGTGCAAGTGCTATACGACCTTTACCGTCGGCAGGCAATGAACGCAACACAGGAGCAAGGAATGCAAGCATCATGGCTGCTGTTGCAGTATTGCTTACAAAAGCCGAGAAAAGAGCGGTTACGAGTAAGAAACCCAATAATACCACTTCGGAGCGAGTTCCAAAAGGTTTTAACAAAACACGCGCTAGTGCAACATCGAGTTTTGTTTTTGTCATACCAATTGCAAGCACAAAACCACCTATAAACAACATGATTGTCGGGTCGGCAAAGCAATGCATAATGTCTTTGTACGATACTAATGTACCAACATTATCGCCTTCGCGTAAGAAACTGAGCGCACTGTCAGATACTGTAAAGAGCATTACAACAACAACAATCATAGATGTTACCCACGAAGGTAATGCTTCGGTAAGCCACATGAGAGCGGCAAAAACAAACAGAGCGATAACTCGTTGTTGTGCTATTGTCATTCCAGGAATACCGAAAGCGTCGGTAGGAAGACATGCAACAATTAACGATAATGCAATGATAAAGAAAAGTTTCAAGGTTGTCCATGAAAAGTTTCTTTTTCTTTTGTGGATCTTCTCTTTCTGGATTTTTTCCAGAACACTGAATCCGGGAAAACTTTTAAACATATTATTACGTATTATAAATTAAAAATATTTTCGCTAAATTCGTTGCATGTAACACCACCGATATGAGCCAAAACAACAATATTCGAATACATACCGGTTTATCTACATAAGTTTTCGCAAAAATACAATCTATATAAATCTTAAAATATTTATATTTATTTATTTTACCGATAGCATCTATTGATAAAAACGATAGACAGCCGGCAAAAACAGATAATTTGCACACAAAAGCAGTTATAAGAACCACAAAAACAGATACAGGGCAAAATACCATCTATCGAAAAAAAACCGAGAAAACTTAGTATTTATTTGTAGAATAATTTAATGGATTATTCTAAATGTAAACAAAAACTATAAAAAAGATGCGCTTTATAAGTAATATAATTGTTTAAAAGAGTACTAAATCACAAAAAAAGTGGTAAGAATTCTTAAAACTTAACACTTAAGATGCTTATTTGCCTAAAGTAAACAAAAGAATAATTATCTTTGCAACGCTAAAACAGACATACTATTTTGGCAGAACATATAATTTAATAATAAATAACAATATAATAAATATGAAAGCATTTGTTTTCCCCGGACAGGGTGCACAATTTGTAGGAATGGGTAAAGATCTTTACGATACTAATCCGTTGGCAAAAGAATACTTTGAAAAAGCAAACGAAATTTTAGGATTTCGTATTACCGACATAATGTTCAATGGTACCGACGAGGAGTTGAAACAGACAAAGGTTACACAACCTGCTGTTTTCATTCATTCGGTAGTATCGGCTCTTGCTCTTGGAGAAGAGTTTAAGCCCGATATGGTAGCAGGTCACTCATTGGGAGAATTCTCGGCTCTGACTGCTGCAGGAGCACTATCGTTTGAGGATGGACTTAAATTGGTCTATAAGCGAGCACTTGCCATGCAAAAGGCTTGTGAGATGCAACAGTCGACAATGGCTGCAATAATTGCCCTACCCGATGAAACAGTGGAACGTATATGTAAAGAGGTGAGCGACAGAGGCAACCTTGTTGTTGCTGCAAACTACAATTGCCCCGGACAGATTGTTATATCGGGAACAATAGATGGTGTAAATATAGCATGTGAGGAGTTGAAGGCAGCAGGTGCAAAACGTGCTTTACCTTTGAATGTAAGCGGTGCTTTCCATTCACCACTCATGCAACCGGCAAAGGAAGAACTTGAAGCAGCAATACAATCGACAACTATAAACACACCTTCTTGTCCGGTATATCAGAATGTCGATGCAAAACCACACACAAACCCCGAAGAGATTAAAACAAATCTAATTGCACAATTAACTTCGTCGGTACGTTGGACAGCAAGTGTGATAGAGATGATTAACGATGGTGCAAGTGAGTTTACTGAGTGTGGCCCCGGAACAGTTCTGCAAGGTATGATCAAAAAAATCTCAGCAACATTAAATTAAGCATGGCTCGTATTATAATATATCAATTACTGCCTCGCTTGTTCGGTAACGAGAACAACAATTGTGCAGTTGGCGGAACATTGGAACAGAACGGTTGTGGAAAATTTAATGATATCACAACTAAAGCCCTTAAATACATTCGTGGCTTGGGGGCAACTCATGTGTGGTACACAGGTATTCTGGAACATACCACACGTACCAACTACGAGAAATTTGGTATTGAGAGTACGCATCCTGCAACAGTAAAAGGTGAAGCAGGTTCGCCATATGCAATAAAGGACTACTACGATGTAGACCCCGACCTCGCTGTAAATGTAGAAAAACGCCGAGAAGAGTTTGTATCTTTAGTAGAGAGAACACATAAAGCGGGGCTCAAGGTTATAATGGATTTTATTCCCAACCATGTTGCACGTCACTACAAGAGTGATAATCGCCCCGAAGGAACATTTGACTTCGGTACATTCGACGACAAGAATTGTTTCTTTGCAGGACACAACAACTTCTACTATCTTGGTGAGCAATCGTACGGATGCAACATAGATGCCAAAGATGTTGCCAACGAACCTTACAATGAGAACCCATTAAGAGCGACCGGTAACGACTGTTTCGGAACTCCTTCGCGTAACGATTGGTACGAAACTGTGAAATTGAACTATGGAATAGATTATCGTAGTGGTAATCGTCAATTCAGTCCGGTACCCGACACATGGGTGAAAATGCTTAAAATACTTAAATATTGGGCGGCACAAGGAGTGGATGGTTTCCGTTGCGATATGGTTGAGATGACTCCTGTAGAATTTTGGGCATGGGCATTGCCTAAAGTTAAGGAGGAATATCCACATCTTATATTTATTGGCGAGATATATCAACCGCACATTTATCGCACATTTATATACGATGGACATTTCGACTATCTGTATGACAAAGTAGGTTTGTACGATACATTGCGTGCTGTAATGTGTGGAAGAGGTTCTGCAAACGACATCACATACACATTGCAACACACATCGGATATTCGTCAACACATGCTTACCTTCCTTGAGAATCACGATGAGCAACGTATTGCATCTGATTTCTTTGCGACTGACGCCAAAAGAGCCTTCGCTGCATTAATTGTTTCAACAACAATAGATTCTCAACCGTTTATGTTATATGCAGGTGAAGAGTTGGGTGAACGTGGAATGGACAAGGAGGGATATAGCGGCGTCGATGGACGCACTACCATCTTCGACTATTGGAGTGTGGATACTCTTCGCCGAAGCAGAAACGGTGGAACATATAACAACGAGTTGCTTACCGATGAAGAGAAGGAATTGCTTGCATACCACACACGTCTGCTTAACCTTTGCAACAGTGAAGAGGCATTGAGGGAGGGACGTTTCTACGATCTGCAATATGCCAACCCACATAGTGAGAAGTACGATAGCAACCGTATATACAGTTTCCTGCGTGGAACAGATAAAGAACTTTTGCTGATTGTAACCAATTTCGGAAACATAACACAAGAGTGTAATGTTGTTATACCCGAGGAGGCATTTGCCTACTTCTCGACATACACAGACGAAGAAGAGGTAAAAGCAACCGAATTACTGACTCAAAAAGAATTAAGCATAAAACTATCGCCAAATGTACCACTTCACTTGGAGGTACCGGCTAACGATGGCGTAATACTTAAATTTAAAATTAAATAATTATGAGAAAAATCGCTTCTACATTTGTGATGATTTTCATTGCTGCGTTGTCGCTTCAGGCACAGAACGGTGTTGACCTTAATATTATAAAGGAGACTGTTCAAAATGAAAAGGAGTACTACAACGACATATTGAATGTATACTTAACCGATGATCCATATATTCGTAAAGACGATATAGCACTTGTATATTATGGGCAGGCATATCTACCCACATACAAAGGAGGTAACGATGCCAATGAGGAGATATTAAAAGCATACGTGAGCGAAAGTAACCAAAGAAAGGTATATTCCACTGCAAAAAAAATATTGGAATACAATCCGGTAAGTTTGAATGCACTGTTCTATGCATGGCGTTCGGCAGAGGCTCTTGGGTTACCCGATGCCGAAGCGACATCGTATGTCAAGAAGTACCTTGCCATACTCGAAATGATTACAACCACAAACGATGGAAAAAGCAGTAATACCGCATTCAAGGTTATTAGCCCCGACGATCAAGACCACATATTGTACGGCATACTGGATATTGAAGAGGTCAAATCGCGCGACTTGGATACTCAAACACTATGTAATATAATACGTATAGAACCTAGTCAGAAATTTCAATCGCGTACAATGTACATAGATGTAAGCCTGCCACTGTCACATGTTGAAAAATAAGAATATACAAAGACTGCACAGGAAAATCCTTGTGCAGTCTTTGTATCTGTATTTATGAAACGAATTATACGTCTCGCATATAAAACCCTGTTTGGAGTATTTCTTATAAGCATATTAACAGTTATCGCTTATAAGTTCATACCCATACCGGTAACACCTCTTATGATTATACGCCATATACAGGACGATGCACCGATACACTATGATTGGACATCACTAGAAACAATAAACCCCGAATTGACACTTGCTGTTGTAGCATCGGAGGATAACCTGTTCACGAAACACAACGGATTCGATTTCGAAGCTATTAAGTTGGCTCACGAAGAGGCAAAAAAAGGTAAACGTTTACGTGGGGCAAGTACCATAAGCCAACAAACAGCAAAAAATGTATTTCTGTGGAACGGTCGTTCATGGTTTAGGAAAGGGTTGGAAGTATACTTCACTGCACTGATAGAAGTATTCTGGGGTAAGGAACGTATAATGGAAGTATATCTTAACTGTATTGAGATGGGGAACGGGATATACGGAGCAAAGGCTGTCGCCAAACACCATTTTAAAAAGACTCCCGACAAACTGACACGTGCCGAGTGTGCGCTCATTGCCGCCACCCTACCCAACCCCCGCAAATTCAATTCGGCAAAACCATCTAAATATATCAAAAACAGAGAGAAGACGATTCTCAAATTTATGAAAAACATAGGTAAGGTTGAATTCAAATAATTACTATTATTGCATATCGACAGAGTTAGTTTGGTAAGATACAAACCTCTCACTATCTTTAAATAATAATCAATAAAAATATTTTAAAATAAAAAAAATACTATCTTTACGAAAAATTATACACTAAAGCGTATATTTAGTAATAATATACACGCAGAATAAAACAAAAAGTACAAAACTAATATTTAAGATATGAGCAAGAAGAGAATATTTTTCGATATGGATGGTGTTCTTGTAGACTTTCAGTCGGGTTTGGAACAGATAGACGAGGTTACAAAAGAGAAATATAAAGGTCGTTTGGATGAAATTCCCGGTTTATTCGCACTAATGCGTCCATTACCCGGTGCAATAGAGGCTGTTCGTCTGTTGGCACGTCGATACGATGTATACATTCTCACCACATCGCCATGGAACAACCCGACAGCGGCATCGGAAAAGATTGAGTGGGTAAAAAAATATCTCGACGACGTATTTCATAAACGTGTTATTATAACACATCATAAAGATTTATGTGAAGGAGATTATCTGATAGACGATAGAGGCAAAAACGGTACAAGTGAATTCAAAGGAGAGTGGCTACACTTTGGCTCCGAAAGATTTCCCGATATGGATGCCATACTAAATTATCTGCTGATGTAATACATAAACCATAGCAGTTGATTTTAAGGAATTATTCTTCTATACCATATCTATTGTTAGACTAAAGTTTGTTCGACTTTCATTTTCGGGACCATAGATAAAGGCATAGGAAAAGACTTTATGACCACATATAGAATAGTACTTCAATAAATTCTCTTGAAAAACAGGTAGCCAACGTGTTCGGTAAGCGGTACCAGTGTGCTTGTTATAGTGTTTGGGGATAGTTATATCATTGACCTCAAACAAGGTTGCAATTGTAATAATATATTTTTCGACAAAGGAGAAAATACAACCATTGTCATCGGCAATATTGTCGAAAGCACCATCACTTGTTTTGCACAAAAATTCATTTACAAAATACTTTTTGGTCTTCTCTTTAATATTATCGACCATTACAGAACGTTCATTTTCATACTCCTTTTTAAGATGTCTCCTACCTGTAACAACAGGTCTTGCATTAACAAGAGCATCTGCTTTTGCTCCCAAAGAATCAAGGTATCTTCTTATAGCCTTTATGCACTCACCCTGTGCTTTCTCTTCAAGCCAGTTCCACCAAAAATCAGCATTTGATTTATAGGCATACAACGATGTTCGCATGGCATCGTCGGCTCTAAGGATTAAATCTCCTAATTTAATCTCTGAGTTTGGAACAGCACTGTTCAAGTCGGGAAGTGAAACTACATAACCTTCACTCTCGAGTTGAGCAATAAGGTATAGAACCGTGCCAAACGGATATTTGTTCTTAAATCCATCTGAATTAAAAACCCTGAGATTATTTTCATCATCACTATGAGGGCTGAACTTTGTCTTTGAGTTTCTTATTTGTTGCATGTGCTCATTGTTCACAGCAATAATATGCTGGTCGATGCAGACTGTATCCTTGTTTGTTACAAACATATCAATATATACATTGGTATACAAATTGTCGTAGCCATCGGCAAGCCACACAGAATCCTTGCTATTGGTAAAACCAACAATATTGCAATCACAATATTTACAAAGAATTATACCGCTCAATATACCATCAATATCGGTATTTATAACGATGTTTCTATTTTTTGCAAAAAGTTCTCTTAACATATATATTCTATTTTTACATAAAAGTAGATATAAATTCTTTCAATACAAAACTTAGAGCAAGAAAGTTGCAAAAAAACATTATTGTTTAGATAAGAAGAAAAAATAGATATACACATTGTATTTTTTTCTAATTTTGTACATTAGATGAATCATTATGACCAGAAAACGATTTAGGTAGATTTAGTTTAAATAATAATTATGCCTAGGAAAAATTCTCTAATAAATATTTTCTGTTATGGTCTGCCCGGAGTAGTTACCAGGCCAATATGTCGTGAGTACGATACCAGATGGAAGGAAATTGAACGTATATGGAGCAACCCTAAATATAACGAATATCAGTTTTTAAAGCAGAATACAGAGATTGTAGAAAATTTGCTTGCATTATGTTTATTCTATCGTTATGTTATGGGCAATATAACAGGCGGGAACGAATTCTATATTCATATAAACCGTTATAGTAATGAAGAACGGCCAATCGCCATTGGATCATACATATTGGATAAAAAAGAGAGTAACAAAATTCTTGCATTATCCATTGAACTTAAAAAAATGTGTAAACGCTTTCAGTTAGATGATTATTTTTTTGAATTCACAGAAACGATAGACTTTCTTCGTAATTGTATTAAGTTATATAATAAGTCAGAATATGAAATTGACGACACCGTTTAAATCTCAAGAAGAATTCGAAAAAGACCTTAAGGCATTCGCCAATAAGCATAAGACTGTCATGGAGAATCACGCATCGAGAATCTGTGATTTTTATGAAATGTTCTGTTATAATCATGTTGTTTCGTATTACGAATATTTAGGATATCAATTAGAGGTTCAGAACTTACAGAATAATCGATTCAGGTACAAATGCAGTCCTAATGGGAAGTTAACTAACTTTTCATACTTCAAGGCGTATAAAATGAAGAAAGATGGAACTGTGGAAGATCTCTTTTTTATATATCACAATGCTACTGTTCAATCACACTTTGATAATATTGTTTTCACTACTCCCGATATTGTAATTTCTGCAACAGACAAACCAATGGAGAGTAAAAACTACTATGATAATAAAAAAGTATTGATATATATCCCCAATGAATCATTGATTTCCTTTTTCGAGGCAAAGCATTTGATACCATTTCCGGAACTCATGATTAATTTTATTGGTACAATTCACGAACTAATGCCCAAATGCATAGACTGTGGCCCGGAATGTGATATGGGTAACCATATTGCTCCATCTTTAATGATGTCCGGTCCTTTTGGAAAGGCAACAAAAAATATAAAAGTATCTTTTGAAAAACGTTACGCCATAAATTATTTGGACAATCTGATTAATATTTCCACATCGATATTTCGGATGAAAATATTGGACAAGAAGCATTCAAAAGCACGATGAATGGTTATTCATAGGTGTTATACAGCCATCATATTGAATATGATGGCTGTATAACAATATTGTTGTTTATTTGATTTAACGTTTTAAAATTTTACCATCCGAAAAGGCATTGCCCACACGTTCGCCCATTACAAGATAACCGTGATGAACAGGCTCATAGGTGATGAGTTGCATCTTCTCTACATCAGGCTTGCCGTCCTCAGATAGATAGTTATCATCGACAAGAATATTAACAATTTCGGCAACGATGTTGTATCCGTCCTCTGTTTCGTCAATCTTACGAAGGATACGACATTCCAAGGTCATCGGGAAGTCAGTGAATACGGGAGCGTTCACCTTCTCAGCCTTAATAGCAGTCCATCCGGTCTTCTGCATTTTCTGAGGGTCGTTCTTCGCACTCACAATGCCCACAAAGTCCGATGCAACCATTGTATTTTTAGTAGCAAAAGCAACGGTAAAATCTTCGCATCTGTTAAGATTTTCGGTTGTAGCATGCTTACCCATACAAATCATTATCTCTTTTGCATCCCATTGCCCACCCCATGCTGCGTTCATGGCATTGGGGGTTCCGTCACTGTTATATGTACCGATAATCAGTACCGGTTGTGGGAGAACCCACGGTTTCTGTCCAAAACTTTTCATTGTTTATCTTTTTATAGTTTATATTTCGCCCAAATGGTCTCGCCCATCTTCTCAACACTGATAAGATGAAGTTTGGCAGGAGGGGTGTCTGCATCCAAGCCATCAAACACCGCTGCCATGCCTTTGCGTCCATCTATTCCCGGGCACCACATCATACTTACTTCATCAATCAATCCCTCTTTCAAGAAAGCACCATTGATATGCCCTCCACCGGTCACACTCAAGCGTTCCACCTTAAACTCCTTGTAAAGTATCTCCATGGCTCTTCTTAAGTCTATAGCACTCTTACCTGTTGCAATCCATGAAATATGTTGCTTGGTAAGCATTTCCAAATACTCTTTTGGGCACTCCTCCGATGTAATAACTAATAGAGGCATTCCGTCAAACTGATTTTGCGGCCAACGAAGTTTACCCATTGTGTCAATAGCGACAAGATAACCTTTAGAACCAATAGTAGAATGAAATTGTTCATTACCAATAGGAGTTTCATCATTAGCAACGAATGGTTCCGAAAGTGCATAGTGCATTTCCATTGTAACTCTTCCCATCAACATAGATGGACAATCCAATTGTTCAAGAACATCGTAATACTCATCACCACTCTCAATTTGTTCTGTAACATCACAATCGATGCGTCCATCAAGTAACGACATCATGTGGCATATAATATATGGTCTTTGCATATCTCTATAAATGATAAAGTTGGTATATCTGCGCCTAACTGCGAACATCTTTCGCTGTTGCTGTAAAAGTACTATTTTTTATTATATTATCATCAACTATATACTATTATTATATTAAAAACAGATTTGTAATATTTTATTTAAATCATTATTTATATATTTACACTGCCAATGATATATGAAACAATTTATGAAGGACAAATTAGGTGAAGAATACAAAGGAGATTCCAAGTTTGTGGCAGATTGCCGTAAATTGCAATCAATTTATCGCGTTGAGATAGGTGAAGAGATCCATCCATATACAGATAGAAATGGCAATGTGCATTATTATGGCAACTACATAAACAATGGGGAAATGCCAAAGGATAACTGTTGGAAAAATTTCTTTACCAAAGATGCTTTTAAGTATGCTAAAGAGAGAGTGAAGCACAAAGAAAAATATGAAACCATTGAACAGGACAGACTCTTCAATAATCTACTCTCCAGCCAACCGATGGCATTCAATCTGTTTTGCCCATTAAGGCAGATGCTTGAGGAATCGCCTGAGACTGCAACAAAGGTGATAAAAACAGCCTTGCCCAAGTATCCAATACACAGAGTGACAGAAGTTGAATTGGAGTTTATTCCTGGGAACTATAAAGAATTGACAGGAGACAAGAGTGCAATGGATGCAATCATAAGATTTGAAGACGAATTCGGTAATAAAGGATTCATAGCCATTGAAACCAAATACTCCGAAAACCTTGGCAGTAATGCAGCCTATGACATAGATGAAAATGGCAACAAGAAGCCTAGAGCACAAAGTATTGAGGCTATAAAAAGACTCAAGTGCTTTAAACCTGATGTGGAGAAAAGCATAATGGAAGGCACTACTCCACTCACTCAAATCTATCGTAACTTCCTTTTGAGTGAGATATATGGATACAAAGAAGGATTGTTGGCATACTCTATTATCCTTGCACCTGAAAGGCATCCGTCAACCAAGAGAGAACTTAACTCTTTAACCAACGGATTGCGCGATGATTACAAGGAAAAAATTGAGGAAATAAATCTTGAAGATTTTGTTGAAAGGATAATCGCTGTTTGTCCGAAAGAATATGTAACTATTTTTGAACGGTTCTATGACAGATATCTTAATTTTGAAAAACTTAAAATTTTTGATTGACAATACAGCAGTTGATAGAGCCATAAAGATTGGTGCCGGCAATATACTCCATGGATGTGTGCACAATATGTTGCATGAAAAGAGTGAAGATATGTTGAAGGGATTGTATAAGGCTGCCTCTTTTGTGGTGCAAGCAATCATTTTCAAACAGACAGGATGCTATATCAAACACCGGAATCAAATGCTTGAAGAAACTTCTGTTGATGAACGGAGGATTATAGAGACCTTCTTGAAGTACAAAAACAACGAATCTATTAGTTTTGATGAAGCGTCTTAAGTGTTATTTGAATGGTCAAAAAAGTGGAAAAAGAATTTATGCTAGCATACACATACATAGAAAAAGGAAAGTTTGCTTTGGTGGAGAAAGCGAAGCCAGTGTTGATAGAACCTACCGATGCCATTGTTCGTGTTACGATGAGCAGCATCTGCTCGAGT
>CAZEKX010000060.1:0-12610 GCA_964512955.1 uncultured Bacteroidaceae bacterium | reverse complement strand
AGTGCTTTTACAAATTTATTTCGTAATGTTGCACTTGCTGGTTGACTCTGCGTTTTTATTTATAAATAGCGGAAAGAGAGATTAGCAAGAGTTTCAATTTATCATCTGAAAACTTTTATCTATTTTCGCAACAGAAAACAGACAAAAGTATGCAAAGAGTTATTAGCACATTTATACTTATAACAATTACAATCTTCACAACCTACTCAAGAGCCGGAAAAGAAGACTATGCACGTTTGGTAAATACTTTTATAGGTACAGACTATACCGGCAATGTATATCCGGGTGCACAAGTGCCGTTTGGCATGGTACAACTGAGCCCCGATAACGGGTTACCCGGATGGGACCGTATTGCAGGTTATTTCTACCCCGACAGCACCATCGCTGGTTTCAGCCACACCCACCTGTCGGGAACAGGAGCAGGAGATATGTACGATATAAGTTTCCTACCTGTTACCTATCCATTAAAAGTGGGAGAGATACCACTTGGCATACATTCTCGTTTCTCACACAGCGACGAAGTTGCAGAGGCCGGTTACTATAAGGTACATCTTAAGGACTATGACATAACAGTAGAACTCACTGCCACAGAACGTTGTGGGATACAACGATACACATACCCCAAAGAGGAAGGCACTGTGCTTTTGAACCTCTCCAAATCCATGAACTGGGATGCCACCACTGACACACATATAACAGTGGTAGACTCTTGCACCATCGAAGGATTTCGTTTCTCCAATGGTTGGGCGCGTAACCAACAGGTATTTTTCAGGACACGATTCTCGCACCCTTTCAGCAGTATCAAATTAGACAGTGCCATAATAGAGAGAAACGGCAGACCATACAAATGTGCAGGCACAATACGTTTCGATTTCGCGTTAGACAAAGATAGAGAACTTACAATTGTTACATCACTTTCGGGAACCGGGAACGAAGGAGCGACAAAGAACCTTGCAAGTGAAGCCGTACACAACAAATTCGAATACTATCGCACCGAAGCACGAGCAAAGTGGAACAGAGAGTTGGGACGCATCGAGGTAATAGGAGGAAGTTTCGATGACCGTGTATGTTTTTATACCGCGCTCTACCGTACAATGCTTGCTCCAACCCTATTCTGCGATTCAGACGGACTTTACCGAGGAGCCGATGGCAAGAACCACCGGAACGACAACAGAAACAACTATTCCACATTCTCGTTGTGGGATACATTCAGAGCGGCACATCCGTTATACACATATTTATGTCCCGAGCGTGTAAGCGACATGATACAATCATTCATCGACTTTTTTGAACAGCATGGGCGCTTACCCATTTGGAATATGTGGGGAAGTGAAACCGACATGATGATAGGTTACCACGCTGCACCTGTTATTGCCGATGCCTATCTAAAAGGTATCAGAGGATTCGATGCCCAGAAAGCATTGGAGGCATGTATAGCCACAGCCAACAGCGACGAATATCGCGGAATAGGATTATACAAAAACAACGGTTATGTACCATACGATGTTACCGACAAATACAACGCCGACAATTGGTCATTATCACGCACTTTGGAATACGCATACGACGATTATTGCATTGCACGTATGGCCGAAGCAATGGGCAAGAAGAGAGAAGCACAATTGTTTTATCGTCGCGCACAAAACTATCGCAACGTATACAACCCCAGCACCACATTTATGCAACCACGAAACAGCGAAGGAGAATTTCAACCACTCTTCGACCCCGATGAATACACAGAGCATATTTGTGAAAGCAATGCATGGCACTATTTCTGGTCGGTACAGCACGACATAGAGGGTTTAATAAAATTAACAGGACGCAAGCGTTTTGAGCAAAAACTCGACAGCATGTTCACATATTCACCAACCAACAAAGAGGGACTGCCAATATTCAGCACCGGAATGATAGGACAATATGTTCATGGAAACGAACCAAGCCACCATGTTATATACCTATTCAACAAGATAGGGAAACCCCACAAAACACAGAAATACATTGCAGAAGTAATGCACAACCTGCATCGCAACACCCCCGACGGATTATGTGGCAACGAGGATTGCGGACAAATGTCGGCATGGTATCTGTTCTCGGCTATGGGATTCTACCCTGTAAACCCCGTTGGAGGAGAATATGAGATAGGTACCCCGTTATTTCCCGAAGTACGTATGCACCTGCATAATGGAAAAACATTCACCATTAAAGCACCGAATGTAAGTCGTAGGAATATTTATATAAAAAAGATGCAGATGAATGGGAAACGCTATCGCAAGACAACTATCACACACCAACAGATAATGAATGGCGGAACACTTAAGTGCGAAATGTCCGACAGACCCTATTAGTTCATTTCGCTACTTACCGAATAGCCGTTAGGATATACAAGCAACACACTTGTGTTCTGATAATCCCTTTGCAACTGGGTAAAGATGTGGTCCAACGAAGGGCGGAACGAGATAGAGCCTCTACGTGCGCTTACCACCACAAGAAGATGGTCATCGTGTATTAGTTTCGACAATCGCTTCAGGTCGTTACCCCCATCGGTAGCAAAGAAATCGGCAAGTCCTTTAATTCCAAAGTCATCGAGAAACCTCTTTATAAGAGCCATTGTATCGGGATGACCATGATACAATATTCTGCATCCTAAGCCTGTTGCCATGCGTGCAGTCTGTTCCACCCAATGATAGAAGCCCGCCTCAAATTCCGCCTTTGCAGGGAATGTTACATGAATACAACGCACAGTACTAAGCGGAATAAGCATACGTGCCATAACCACCTGACAATATAACCCACGTAGCAATTCCGGCAACACACCACCCAAGAAGGAGTCGTTTGCAGTCTCTTTCTGATGAAAACCAACAATCAACTCACCGTAATCATTCTCTTTCATCTCATGTATAATACCATGAGAGAGGTTGGTTGTCAAACGTAGTTTTGTAAGCAGAGGAACATTTACCGATGCCGCAATCTGTGCAGCAGAATCGAGCACCTTTGTTCCGCGATTCATCATTTTCTCGTCTTCATCGAGAACCACCGTTACAGCCGAAAGAGGTATTTTTGAGTTCTCCTTGCGCAAGAGCAGTGCCAAATCCATAAGTTTATCCACCATATCGGGATTGGCAAGAGCCAACAATGTCTTTTTTGACGTATTTGCAGGTTTGTCGGGCAACACTCCCGATACCGCAAGCCTGCGCGACGCTCTGTCTGTAACAATTGAACTTACAATACATGTAACAAGTATAAGCAAAATTGTACCATTGAGCACATCGTCGTTCAACAGGCGCGAACCATCGCCAAGAATAATTCCATGACCCACAAATGCCGCGGCTAAGGTTGCTGCCGCCTGCGAACTGCTAAGACCGAACATAAGACGTTGCTCATCCCACGACATTCTGTAAACCTTATGTGTAAGCCATGATGCTATCCATTTGCCCGTAAGCGCAGTAACCACCATTAGAATCGCGACAAGCAGTGAACCGCCACCATTGAAAAGTACACGTATATTTATCATCATGCCCACACCTATAAGGAAATAAGGGATAAATATAGCATTACCGACAAAATCGACACGACGCATGAGTGGCGAAGTATGCGGTATCATTCTATTAAGCACCAATCCCGTTATAAAAGCACCAAGAATACCCTCCATACCCACAAGTTCCATCATGCCGGCAGCAAGAAAGAGCAAGCCCATCACAAAGATGTATTGTATTATGCCATCGTTGTAACGACGGAAGAAATATCGGGTTATACGAGGATAAACATAAATAATTACAACAGATATTATAATCAGTTTCAGCAACAGCAACACAAAGAACCAGCCATCAGTTTCACCACTAAACATACCACCTACAACAGCCAACACAAAAAGTGTAAGAGTATCGGTGATAATGGTGCCCCCGACAACAAAATTCACACATTTCAAACGGGCAAGACCATAGCGTGCCACAATGGGATAGGATATGAGCGTGTACGAAGCATACATACTTGCTAACAAGACCGATGTTATGAGACCATACCCAAATATGGCAAGATTGGTAAACATTCCAAGAGAGATTGGAATTATAAAAGCCATAAGCCCTATGAGTACCGCTCCTCCGCGAGCCTGTTTCAAATCCTGAAGATTTATCTCGAGACTGGCAAGAAACATTATATAGTAAAGACCTACTTTACCGAAAAGTTCGAAACTGTCATCACGAGCAAGTACATTCAACCCGTTGGGACCTATCACAAGACCGGCAAGAATCATGCCTATAATATGTGGCAAGCGTAACTTATTGAACAACAAAGGAGCAAACAAAATGATACATAATACCCAGAAGAAAATCCATGTAGGGTCGGAAATTGGGAAAATAGTATTCCAACTCTGTAGAACAGAGTCGTACAAAAAGCTCACATACGAAGTCCCTCTCTCTATATAGGTTAACAATGTATTATATATCATCTCTTTATCTTATTTTTTATATATAAACCGACTTCGGACTTACCATTGGTATGTAACACCCAGAGTCATATACTCCTTCAACTGCCAATAGCCATAGGAGTCGCTATATAACCCCGGTGCGCTATCATCGAAACGACTGTGTAGCAAAAGTGTTGCTTTAAGATAACGGTTAACCTGCATGTTAATTGTGTTCTCCCATTCAAAGAAAGTACGCGAATATGTCGAATAGAACTCCATACGGGCATTCCATGTTACATTCTTAAACAGATTCACATTAGGTTTGAATATAAGTTTTGTACCGAAGTCCTCCTTATGCTGACGCCCCTCTTTTATACCGAAGCGAGAAGCCAAATCGCTATGGCGTACGAATTTATAGTTATATGACGAAAGCGGTGCAAAGAAGAGTGTTGCATTCCAATTCTTTCCGCTTCTGTTATAGTTAAAACCGAGAGAGAACGAAGCATCGAATGGAGCCATGAAGTTAGAGACAAAGTCGGGAGAGTTTGCCGGATAACTTGGCATCATCTGAGTTTGCAATTTAACATCCAACGAAAGGTCGAGGTTTTTAAGAATATTGTAACCCAAGTTCGACTGCAAACGCAACATATCGTTATTGGTCTTCACACTATGCAGAGTATCCGATTTCACAGTTGTAAAGCCCAAATGTGCCTCGAGTGTATTTTTGAATTTTATTTTGTTTTTGTCATCGTAATTAAGATGCAGTTTTATGATAGTAAGCAATGTCTTATTGTTTTCACCACCGGCATGCCAGTTTCCCGATACATAGTTCTGGGTAAAATCGAGTGATACAGAACCCGATGTACGCCAATAGTTAGGTTTACGATATTCTGTTTCGAGACTCGATATTGCATCTTGTGATGCAAGAATAGGAGCATCAGTATTAACCTTTATCTCCGGTGCTTTATCATATGCAGCCAACTCTTTGGACGACACAGCACTACGCATCTGTTCCTCGGTTTGTGTAACCAACGAAGGAGCCTCTTTATACAATTCGAGCAATAACTTGTCTATCAAAATTTCTCTTCTTTCATCCATATCCAACTCACTGCTTACCGAGTCGGACGGCAAATCAAATCCCTGCTTAAGACCACGTTGTATGGTCGATTCATACAACACCGGTGGAGTAAACATACGATAGTATGTAGGATTTGTACGGTTGCCACTCTCTACTGTATCGTTATTACATCTGTGCCACGATGCCACGATAGAGTCCAAACGCATATTCAAATACTGTTTAACAGCATTCAAATCACTTTGTGCATTCAAAGTTAGTAATGTAAAAACAAAAACAACTAAAGAAAAAAACCTTCTTATATTCATATTCCCCTGATATTTTTTATTTCACGATGCGAAGATAATACAAATTGGGAATAAAAACATATTTTTCGAATCAGTAAAATAATTTGAAACAGTTTTATTTTTATTTGTTAAAACAGAGTTATTACCTTTATTTTTGCTAACTTTGCATCCAAATTTTCAAAAACGTATAATTTTTAGATATATACACCACATATTATGGATAAAAATACAATTACCGGATTTGTACTGATAGCATTGGTTTTTGTCGGTTATTTCTACATGAACAAACCCAATCAAGAACGAATTGAAGCACAACAACGCATGAGAGACTCCATTGCCGCAGTTCAATTGGAGCAAGAGAGAGCGGTACAGGAGGCTATAGAACAACGCGAAAAAGAGATTGCCGAGTTGAGCAAAGACTCCAACGCACTCTTCTTTGGAGCAATGCATGGTAACGAAGAGTACACCACACTTAAAAACAACAATATTCAGGTGCGCATATCGAATTTGGGAGCACGTATCTGTTCAGCAACCCTTACCGATTATAACGACCAAGAGGGCAACCCCATAACCCTTTTCAATGAGAATGACAACATAACTGTTCGCAATGCACGTCGTGGCAGTGAAACAATAAAGAACGGTATCAACTTCAGCATAGACGGAAAAGAGGAAAACATCAACACCGACAAATACTTTTTCACACCCATAGAAAAGAGCGATAGCAGTGTAGTGATGCGTCTTGTTGCCACACCCGGCAAATATATCGATTTTGCATACCGACTTGTAGAAGATAGTTACATGGTAAACCTCTCTATCGATGCTCACAACATGGAAGGTTTGTTCCCAAGTTCAACCCACGAAATGGGTATAACGTGGGACCAGATTATGCGTCAGCAAGAGAAAGGATTCACATTCGAACAGAGATATTCGAACATCACATACAAATTGACAGATGACGACACCGACTATTTGAGTGAGATTTCAAACGATAAGGAGAACTTGAAAGAACCGGTAGATTGGGTGGCACTTAAAAACCAATTCTTCTCATGCATAATGATTGCAGGAGACCAATTCAACGATGTTGCACTATCGTCGGACACCCTGAACGAAGGACGTGGATACCTAAAGAACTGCGCTGTTCAAATGTACACACCATTCGACCCCACAGGCAAGGTCGCCACCGATATTCAGTTCTATTTCGGCCCCAACAAATACAGCATTCTTAACAACAGCAACGACCTTGCAATAAACGGGGAGAAAGATTTGGAACTCGAAGAACTGATATATTTTGGTTGGCCCATAGTACGTTGGATTAACCGTTTCTTTATAATGTATCTGTTCGACTGGCTCACAGGCTGGGGTCTGAACATGGGAATTGTATTATTGCTGCTTACAATAATTGTAAAGGTAGCAGTGTACCCATTCACATATAAATCGTATGTATCATCGGCCAAGATGCGCGCGCTGAAACCGCATATCGATGCAATAAACGCCAAATATCCCAAGAAAGAGGATGCAATGAAAAAGCAGCAAGAGGTTATGGCATTATACTCTAAATATGGAGCAAGCCCCATGGGAGGATGTCTGCCCATGCTCATACAGATGCCTATATTCATTGCCCTGTTCAACTTTGTCCCCAACGCAATCGAGTTACGTCAACAGAGTTTCCTTTGGGCAGATGATTTGTCGTCATACGATGCACTAATAACATGGGGCACATCCATCTGGCCCATTGGCAACCATATAAGCATATTCTGTTTACTGTTCTGTATAACACAGATACTTAACACATACTACACATCGAAAATGCAACCCAACATGGGCGGTTCTCCCGAACAGGAGCAACAGATGAAAATCATGCGATGGATGATGTATTTTATGCCTATAATGTTCTTCTTTATCTTCAACGACTATTCGTCGGGATTGAACTACTACTATTTCATTTCCACCCTTATAAGCGTATTCATATTCATATACCTTAAGCGTACCATAAAAGAGGATGTTCTTTTAAAGAAGATGGAGGCATACTACGAGACAAACAAAAACAACCCTGCAAAACGCAGTGGCATGATGGCGCGTTTAGAGGCTCTACAACAGGAACAACAACGCATATTGGAAGAACAACAGAAAAGAAGCAAGAAATAATTAGAAAAAAAAGATATGGGATTATTCGATTTTTTTAAAAAGAAAAATAAAGAGACCGAGAGAGTTGGCGGTATGGAGGACTTCATGACCCTCATACGTGTATACTATCAGGCGGTACTCGCAGCAAACTTGGGAATAACCAACATCGGCATGTTGCCCGACCTGGCTACATTCAAGCGTACACTTAAGGTTGCAACACAAAACAACAAGTTGGGAGTTGCCGAACGCAGCCGTTGCAAGAAGATGATTGAGCAACTCTATGGCATGAACGACAATTTCTTTAAGGAGATTGACGCCTCAATAAAGAAGAACTGTAAGAATTTGAACAGTGTGCAACCCTACTTGTTCGCATTCCAAGGTTTCAACAACGACTTAATGATGCTCGTAGGTAATCTCATGCAGTGGAAGTTCCGCGTACCGGGAGTTTTCAAGAAACTGCTGTACAGCATGACACAAAAGGTTATTAACGATATCTTGACAAAGAACAATTGGAAGGACGAGGCAACATTCAAAACCGTATATGCCGTTCGCCAATACAAAGAGAAACTGGGATATTCCGAAGAGTGGATGACCGAATATGTATATAAAATTGTAACACTTGCCAAGAAAGAACCACGTCCACAAGCCGAAGACATGGATAAATAACAGGTTGCAATTATATGCTGCTATTCAACCCTATAACTATAGACAGTGTAAAGGACCTGCTTGCATTTGTCAAGCATATACCTGCCCGTTCGTGCGACTACACACCCGGCAACCTTATAATGTGGGCATTATACATGCGCTACCGATATACAATAGTCAATAACACATTGTTCATATCGGGAACATCACAAGCCGACATGCAACAAAAGGCATTCTTAATGCCTGTGGGAGAGATGCCACTAAAAGATAGTATTGAGATACTAAAACAGTTCAGTGCAGAGATAGGGCGTGAATTACAACTGACAGCCGTACCCGAACCCTATATAGAAGAGTTGAAAGAGTTACTGCCTAACCATAGAGTAGAATTGCTCGATGGTTGGGCAGATTATATATATTCGGCATCATCAATGGTTACAATGCAAGGTCGTTCCCTGAACAAACGGCGCAACCGACTCAACAAATTTCTTGCAGAGTACCCTAACCATGAATACAGCCGTTGCAAAGCAGAGGACATCCCCGATATAATCTCTTTTCTACAAAATGCAAGCGACTGCCACGACCAGACAATAATGAGATGCTACGAACAAGGGCAATGCATCTCTACCGTAAACAACCTCGCACATTACCCGCAGGAGGCAGGAATTATAAGGATTGACGGTAAGATAGTGGCATTCACTTTAGGCGAAGTCTTCGACGACACAATGTATGTACACATCGAAAAAGCATTACGAGAATACCCGGGATTAGGCGAAGCAATAACAAAATATTTTGCCACAGACATTTGTACAGAGTACCCTCAAATAACCGTTATAAACAGAGAAGAAGATTTGGGCGACCCGGGACTACGTCAGGCAAAAAGAGCATACAACCCCACAGAGATGCTCAACCGATACGAATTTATTCCGAAATGACAAATGCAGAGAGAACAATAGAGAAACACCCATGGGAACCGTTCCTTCCCGACAATGCCAAACTATTGTTGTTAGGAAGTTTTCCACCTCCACAACAGCGATGGAGCATGGATTTCTATTACCCCAATATCACAAACGACTTTTGGAAGATTATGGGACTGTTATTCTTCGATGCCCCGTCATACTTTCTGTTAAAGGATAAAAAAGGATTCAACAAACCCCTTATAGAGCAATTTCTCACAGAGAAAGGAATAGCCATGTACGATGCAGCCACAGCAATACACCGAGCCAAAGGCAATGCATCGGACCAACATCTGGAAATAGTTGAGAAAACAGATATAGCAGCACTACTAAACAAAATTCCAATGTGCCGAACTGTGGCTGTTACAGGCGAAAAAGCGGCAAAAGCAGTATTAGAGCAATTCAACGCCAAAACACCGGCAATAGGAGAATATACACAAGCATCACTGAACGGATACAGCATTAAAATATGGCGTATGCCCTCTACATCGCGTGCCTACCCTCTTGCACTCGAAAAGAAAGCCGAATATTACAATAAACTTATAGAGAGTTTAAACATCGCTCCTTTATAGTCCTTTTACCCGGAACAATTTGTAAAAAAAGTTGTACAACATTTTTAAATATCCGAAATTTATTCTACATTTGTAGAATGATTGTTGTATTATGACAGAAAACGACAAGACAATACTGAAACAATTTGAAGAGAAACTCCACAGAGTTCTGTACGAGTACAAACAGATAACCGAACAGAACAATGTCCTCTCTCGCAGATTGCAAGAGCAGGAGTGTTTGCTCAAAGAGTTACAGATGCGTTACGATGCGTTAGAAAAAAGTTACAACAATCTAAAACAGGCTAAGATAATAAGTTTAAGCGATGCCGAAATAGGCACGACAAAAGAACGTTTATCGAAGTTGGTGCGTGAAATCGACCGATGCATTGAGTCGCTGAACAAACAAGGATAACAAAAACAACCGGCAGAGACACTAAAGCATTATGGAAGATAGAAATGTAGGAATTAACCTGATAATAGACGGCATGTCGTTCTCACTTACCGTTCCGGCAAGTGAAGAGCCATACTACCGAAAGGCAGCAAGGCTGTTAAACGACAACATCGTACTATATAAACAACAATTTGGTGAAGCAGGAGTGAGAGTAATCACAATGGCGGCACTCGACATAGCACTAAAGCATGTAAGGCAGAGGGACGATGTCGGGCTGTCCGAAGCAATACATAAAATAAGTGATTTATCACATCTGTTGGACGACACACTTGCAAAGAGAGGGTAATTCCACTTTCTTACATAGCAGTTTCACGCATTGCAATATTACAAGAGCCCAAGGCAGGAATGCCGGTGCTTGAATATGGCGATGCGTTTTATTATATAAATTAAATAAAGTAATATTATGACTACACCCTTATCATTACTAATTGGCGCAATTGCAGGAGTTATTGTCGGTTGCGTATGTCAATATCTTATTTTTCGCTTTGGTCTTAAGGCTAAGCACAAACGCATTATCGACGAGGCACATAAAGAGGCAGAGGTAATCAAGAAAAACAAACTGTTGGAAGTTAAAGAGAAATTCTTGAACAAAAAAGCAGAATTAGAGAAAGAGGTATCACAACGTAACAACAAGATACAGCAAGCCGAGAACCACATTAAACAACGCGAGATTCAACTGAACCAACGTAACGAAGACCTGCAACGCCGTCGTAACGAGGTAGAAACATTCAAAGAGAACCTCGATGCACAAAAGGCACTGCTGGAGCGCAAACAAGATGAACTGGATAAGTTACATCAGCAAGAGAGAGAGAAATTAGAGAGCATCAGCGGTTTGTCGGCCGAAGAGGCAAAAGAGCGTCTTGTAGAGTCTCTGAAAGAAGAGGCAAAATCACAAGCCTCATCATATATAAACGATATTATAGACGAAGCAAAGATGACCGCAGGCAAAGAGGCAAAGAAGATTGTCATTCAAACAATACAACGTGTTGCCACAGAGACTGCGATAGAGAACTCCGTTACGGTATTCCACATAGACAACGACGAGATGAAGGGCCGCATCATTGGACGCGAAGGACGTAACATTCGCGCATTGGAAGCAGCCACCGGAGTAGAGATTGTAGTTGACGACACACCCGAAGCAATAGTATTGAGCGCGTTCGACCCTGTTCGTCGCGAGATAGCCCGTCTTGCACTTCATCAACTTGTTGCCGATGGTCGTATACACCCGGCACGCATTGAGGAGGTTGTTGCCAAAGTGAAAAAACAGATTGAAGAGGAGATAATAGAAACAGGTAAGCGTACCACCATAGACCTGGGTATACATGGCATGCATCCCGAACTGATACGTATAATAGGTAAGATGAAATACCGTTCCTCATACGGCCAGAACCTTTTGCAACACGCACGCGAAACAGCCAACCTATGTGCAGTAATGGCAGCCGAGTTAGGACTCAACCCCAAGAAGGCAAAACGTGCCGGACTGTTACACGACATAGGCAAGGTACCCGATGAAGAGACAGAGTTGCCACACGCAGAGTACGGTATGAAGATTGCCGAGAAGTACAAGGAGAAACCCGATATATGCAATGCCATAGGCGCCCACCACGACGAAGTAGAGATGACAAGCCTCATAGCACCAATCGTTCAAGTGTGCGATGCCATTTCGGGAGCGCGTCCCGGCGCACGTCGTGAGATAGTTGAGGCATACATCAAACGTCTGCACGACTTAGAACAACTTGCAATGTCATACCCCGGTGTAACAAAGACCTATGCAATACAAGCAGGACGCGAGTTACGTGTCATTGTGGGAGCCGACAAGATAGACGACAAACAGACAGAACTACTATCGGGTGAGATTGCAAAGAAGATTCAAGACGAAATGACCTATCCCGGTCAGGTAAAGATTACCGTTATTCGTGAGACACGCGCAGTAAACTACGCACGATAAACATATTTAATATAAATAATAGTAACCAAATGAATTCATTTGGTTACTATTATTTATATTCTCCTATTCTGCCTATGGGCATATTATCAGATGATGACAGAGATAATTTTTCCAATTTTGGCAGGGTGGACAAAAAGTAGGATAAAACCTTTGTAATCATTTGATATACATATC
>CAZEKX010000059.1:0-12613 GCA_964512955.1 uncultured Bacteroidaceae bacterium | reverse complement strand
GTAAGAAAATTAACGGCATACCGCACTATGTCCTCGCTTTCTCTCCAAAAAATAGCCACTTCATTTTCCTAAAAACTTAATGCGCACCGCGAACCACCTTATGATTTTTATCCATTACAAATTTTGCGCGACTGAAGAATGTCGCTTGCGACTTGTGAACAAAGCGCAAAATGACTGTTTTTGTTCTGTGCCGGTTTTTTGCATCCTTTTTTTGAAAAAAGGATGAGAAAGAGATATGGGTGTAAAGAAAGAGAGGTTCATGGGACACCGAGAAGTAGAAGGGGGTAAATACCTCCCTCACCACTGCTTTGCAACGGTAGCCCATTAATAGAAAAAAATAAGAATCATCGATACAACTTTTAAATAACCTATTAAAGTTTAATAAAAAGAGCATTAATCCTTCAAAAAAGTTCTATTAGTTTGTTTACAGAGAGAGGACCTGTAGATGAGTAAACAAGTTTAACTAAAATAGAGAGAACGATGGTAACAGATGTTGAGAAAAATTTAGTCATTGGCATAGATGTCGGTGGTACGGGAACAAAAATAGGTATTGTTGATGCCCGTGGCGATATACTTGCTCGCGACGAAGGCATAGCAACAGGCTCATATCCCACTTTTACAGGGTTTATCGATGCTGTTAGCGAGGTGGTGGCTCGTCTGATTAAGGCTACCGGTAGTGAAGGGCGTATACGTGGTATTGGTGTCGGTGCGCCCGACAGTAACTATTACACCGGCAATATTGAACATGCTTTTAATTTGCCATGGAAAGGTGTTCTGCCACTAGCCGAGATGTTATCGCAGAAATGTGGTATACCTGTATATGTAACAAACGATGCCAATGCGGCTGCGATAGGTGAGATGACATACGGCACTGCCAAAGGAATGAAGAATTTTATTGTTATAACTCTTGGAACGGGTGTCGGAAGTGGTATTGTCATCAATGGGCAATTGGTGTATGGCTGTGATGGCTTCGCCGGTGAACTAGGGCATGTAACCATGGTGCGTGGTAAAGAGGAGCGTCTGTGTGGTTGTGGCAGGCATGGTTGCCTCGAGGCGTACTGCTCTGCTACTGGTGTAGCACGTACCGCACGTGAGATTCTTGCAAGCATCAACGAACCAAGTCTGCTTCGCGATGTCAAGGAGATAACGTCGCGCGATGTATACGAGGCTGCCAAGAGGGGCGACAAGGTTGCTCTGGATATTTTTAATAGGACCGGTACTATGCTGGGTGAGGCCATCGCCGATTTTATTGCTTTCTCGAGCCCCGAGGCTGTTATTCTCTTTGGTGGGTTGACACGTGCCGGTAATCTGTTGCTCGACCCGGTCAAACGTGCTGTGGATGAGAATATATTACATACTTTTAAGGGCAAGGCAAAGATTCTTATCTCGCAGTTGCGTGATTCTGATGCGGCTATTCTCGGTGCAAGTGCTTTGGCTTGGGAGGCTAATTAGTCTTCTTTTTTCTGTTCTTTATAATGGGGCAACTCTCTTTTTAAGGGTGTTGCTCTATTTTTATTTACGGTATTGGTTGTTTTTGGTATTTTACATACTTAAGTATGAATGTGAAGTACTACAATCATGAGGTAAAAACTATTGTGATATTAGGTAGTTTTCTTTTTCCACTTCTCGGTGCCCCATTAACCCCTCTTTCTTTACGCTCATATCTTTTTAGAAGTTACCTTGTGCTAAGAGATAAAAATCATAATGTGGTTCGCGGTGCGCATTAAGTTTTTAGTTTCCTTTTTTAAAAAAGGAAAAACAAAAGGCAAAAAGTGTAAAGAAAGAACAACTCTTTGGATTCCGAGAATTTAAAGGAGAGAACGTTTATGTAAGAGTTCTTTCGTTTTTTGAATAAAGCACTACCGCTCGGTAATTACAAGTAAACTTGTATTGCTCACGCTTAATAGTGTTTTTCTGTAGGTAAAAAATGCAATTTTATAGTAATTCCCATATTTATAAAACAAAAATCTTACGGAGAATTTTTAATAAATTTAAACAATTTGCATCTGCTACCCAAACTTACTCATCTAAATCAAAACATCATAACTAACTAATTATGAATATATAACTTATGAAAAAATATCACAAACTATTAATACTCCCTTAATTTGTAAAAAGTTAATTAATACAAAATATTAAGTAATACAGTTTGTCGTTAATATAATTTTATTAAATTCGCCAACGAAAATTATTAGTGAAAACTAAATAACTTAGATTAAAACAAATAAATTATTAACTTATGAAGATTAAGACACTTCTTGTTGGGTTGTTAATCCCTTTTGCCGTGTTTGCCCAAGAGTTTCAAATGGTATCTCAGGAGTTGTCCAATCCGGACAATAAACCTGCTCCTTGTCATCCGGTACCGCACAAGCGACAAATCTTATGGAATGAGACAGAGTTCTATGCGTTTTTCCACTATGGTATGAACACCTTTACCGGATATGAGTGGGGCAATGGTAACGAATCGGAGTCTATCTATGCTCCCAAAGGTATGCCCGATCCAGAACAGTGGATTACCTCTGTAAAGGCTGCCGGAATGACCGGTGGTATTGCTGTTGTAAAGCATCACGACGGTTTCTGTTTGTGGCCTACAGCCACCACCACACACAGCATTGTGAATGCGGGTAATGAATATGGTCGTACAGCAAATATCCCTGAGTTGTATGCCGAGGCAAGTAAAAAGCATAATATGAAGTATGGTTTCTACATATCGCCTTGGGATCGTAATTCGGCACACTATGGCAAAGATACATACGTAACCGAGGTGTTCTTAAAGCAGTGTGAAGAGTTGGCTAAATATGGCGATGACCAGTTCGAAATGTGGTTCGACGGTGCCAATGGCGGTGATGGCTATTACGGTGGCGAGGGTGGTACACGTCAGGTCGATGCCGACATTTACTACGATACTCCCAACCTTCGCGCTCGTGTGCATCAGATTGCTCCCAACTGCGTACTTTGGGGCGTTGGTGGCGAGGCGCGCTGGATAGGTAATGAATCGGGTTATGCCGGTGAGACAAACTGGGCTATGACCGATTACGGTGGTAGCGGTGTTCGCGAAGAGGGTGATATTAACGGTTGGTTCTGGAACCCCGGTGAGAGCGATGCAAAGGCTACAGAGAACGGTTGGTTCTGGCATCAGGGCGAAACAATGAAGAGTGCCGACCGTCTTTTCCAGATGTATCTTGAGACTGTTGGACGCAACGCAACTCTTATTCTTAACTGTCCTCCCGACCAATACGGTGTTTTGCCTGCAAATACTGTAAATGAGTTGAAGAAACTTGGTAAGTTGTTACATGAGCGTCTGGCTGTACCTGTGTATGGCATGGACGAGAGCACTGCCGCTACAGACTATGCCAAGAGTGCAAAAATAGAGGTTAGTGAAACTCGTACAGGTGGTAAGTATGATGCCGGGAATATGACCGATGGCGACAAAGATACCTATTGGGGAACCAACGATGACAATCTCTCGGCAACTATCACACTCTCTTGGGATACACCTCAAACAATACGCTATCTGGTAATGCAGGAGCCCATCGCTTTGGGTCAGCGTATCAAGGATTTCACTGTTGAGTTCAGTGCCGACGGAAATGTATGGCATGAACTGTGTCCGGTGATGCAAACAACTACCGTTGGTTACAAGAGAATTATTCCATTGAACGGTAGCACAAGTGAGAGTTACGGCGAGGGTTACAGTGCTATGAAACTTCGTATAAAGATTCTCGATAGCAGAGCATGTCCTCTATTGTCTAACCTTAGCGTTTATTGATTGAACAACTATGAAAAATAAGAGAAATATATTATTTGCGGCATTGTTGGCATTTGGCATGAGTGCCGTAGCACAGACAACGATAAGTTTCGAGTCTGAAGATTATAAGAAGTTAGGTGTCTACGACCAATGGTCCGAGAGTCCCTTCCGCTTGAACCGGTTAGAGGGTAATGTGGCAGTTGTAGACAATCCCGATACAGCGGTTGATGAGGTACTTGGTGCCGCACCCAACTCTTCGGCAAAAGTTCTTGCTTTCCAACGCAGTCGTCATGGCGGCAATGCATTTGGTGCAAGAATAGACCTTAAAGAGCCTATAAGAGTAACCAAACAGTTGCAATATATACATGTTATGGCGTATCTTAAGGACAAACCTGTCGACTCACGTATGATGGTTATAGGTCTTGGTAAGCGTGTCGAGGATAGTTGGGCATGGCAGACAGGTGAGGATGAACAGTTCTGGGCAATGACAACCGCCAATGTAAAGCCTAAAGAGGGTTGGCAGGATATAGTTGTTAAGTTCAAGGGATTCTCCTATTCCAAGGCTGAGAATGAGAATAGCGGTATCGATATCTACT
Source organism: uncultured Bacteroidaceae bacterium (assembly GCA_964512955.1). GTDB lineage: Bacteria > Bacteroidota > Bacteroidia > Bacteroidales > Bacteroidaceae > HGM04593. The sequence goes on along the minus strand of CAZEKX010000059.1, from coordinate 8,272 downwards.
CGTTGGTTATTGTTCCCGACCTGCGTTCACCGCATGGTGACAAGAATGATTGGGTGGCATACTTCGATGAGATTGTTGTAGATGACAACCCCGAAAAACGATTCAGCACCGACAAGTATGCTATTGATTTTGCTCCCGACGCAGTTACTACACGTAACGACCGTGTTTTGAACAGTATTGGTCTTACAGCAAATGGTGTGGCTGAAACTGCTACGGTGAATAAGAAATATGTTTATAACGACCTCCTCGTTTCCAATGTGTTCTCGGCAACTGCAGGGCAGCAGGTACAGCCTACATTCAATTATAGCGGAAGTTGGATGAGTGCATACGTGTATGTCGACTGGGGTAATGACGGTGTCTTTAAATACGATGTAAACGACAACGGTACTCCAGCCGATGGTAGCGATGTGGTTAGTTACAACGCAGCCCAAGTAAACGGTACATGGCGCAAGAGCGACGGGACAACCACAGCCAATGGCAATACAATTGGTGGCGGAGTGCCGGCATTCACAGTTCCTACAGGTACACAAGAGGGCTTCTACCGTATGCGTTATAAGGTCGATTGGGACAACCTTAATCCTGCCGGTTCGGCTACAATTATTTCCGATGGTGGTTCTGTTGTCGATGTGCTTCTTGACGTGCATGGCGAAAATGTTATAGTAAACGCTTCGCAGTTGAACGGAGATATTGTACTTGCCGAGGACCTCACTCCCTTGCAAAACTATCAGACAAAATACAACGAGTCGCTTAAGGTTAAGATAATTCCCGAGAGTGGTTTTGTGCAGTATGGTTTCCAACTTAAGTATGGTTATAATGTTAATGCTACGGAGCAGTTCGACGAGAACGGTAATCCCAACTGGGTGCTTGTAAATATTACCGACAAAGAGATATCTGCCGATGGAACATATACAATTCCTGCCAAGTACATTCGTGGAGGTAATGTCAGCATTGTCGGTGATATGCAACAAGAGCAATTCTACACAGTGGATGTTGTTGGTGCTCCCGACGGAAAAGGCGGTGTAACATATATAGGTAAGGAGTATACCCATGGTACTACAATAAGTGCATCGCAGTACTTCTCTGCCGACGATGTAACAGCACTTGAAATAGAGGATTATATATCTACAGTTACGTTCGACCGGGCAACGGGCGTTTTAACAGTAACATACGAACCCATATTGCCATATAGAACTGTAACAAGTTTGTCGGAACTGCGTAACGACATGGCATACCACATTAAGGCTAAGACAGGCGAGGGGTATTTGGCATGGAACAGCACTGTTACAGATACATACCTGAGTCTTCGCGGTGTTACAGCGTGGTCTTGGAACCAACTCCCTTCAAATAGTGCTATTGCAAACATCTATAAAGAGGAGGTAAGCCCTTTTGATAAGACTGTCGTATGGCAGATTCTTAAAGAGGGCGATTCCTACTATCTCTATCAACCCGAAAAAAAGTACTATGTAACACGCGAAAACCGTGATTATAAGTTCACAGTAAACAAAACTCCTTTGGATAAAATTCGTGATAACGGTGATGGTACGTTCAGTTTTCATGCCGGTGGCGATTACTCCGAGAGTTCAAAATTTTTTGCGTGTATATGTACCAATGAACCGTCAATATCAGTTCGTAACTGGACATGGGACGACCATGGCTCTATGATGGAGATTATTGAGAATCCCAATATTAATGTTGTGGATATATTCACTTCAATAGACGAGATAACATTTGTCGACGAGTGGGTTGCTCCCACAGGTATTTATAATCTTCAGGGGCAAAAACTCGAAAGACTGCCCGACGAGGGAATAGTTATTGTAAATGGTAAAAAGAGATTGATTCGTAAATCACACAGATAAATAATATAAGAGCGAGGGGGTGATTGAACCCCCTCGCTCTTATATTCGTTTTTTTACAATCTTTACTGTATAAGGAGCATAAGATGATAGACCTACAAATAGACAGCATATCCAAAAGTTTTGGCGTTTTACAACTCTTCAGTAACATATCCTTTGTTGTTGAGGAGAGACAACGTATAGGGCTTATAGCACGTAACGGCAAGGGAAAGAGTACCCTGCTGAAAATTATTGCAGGCGACGATGTTCCCGACACAGGGAAGATAACCATGCGTACAGGTTTGCGTGTAGGTTATCTGGAACAGGAGCCCGACTTCGACAATAACCTTACTGTTATAGAGGCATGCTTGCAACGTAACAGTGAGAAGTCGGAACTGATTGCACGTTACGAAAGTGCTGTTGCGAGTGGCAACGAAAAGGAACTGCAACATCTTATGGAAGAGATGGACCGCCTCGATGCATGGGACTATGAGAATTGTGCCCGTCAGGTGTTGTCGAAACTTAATATAGTACGTTTCAATCAGCCTATATGTGAACTCTCGGGTGGGCAAAAGAAACGTATTGCACTTGCTGCGGTACTTATTGAACAGCCCGACCTAATGATTCTCGATGAGCCGACAAACCATTTGGATATGGAGATGGTGGAGTGGCTCGAGGAGTATCTGGCTCGTTTTACAGGTAGTCTGCTCATGGTTACTCATGACCGCTATTTCCTCGACCGTGTATGTAACGAGATAATAGAGATTGACAATAACAAAATTTACCGCTACAAAGGAAACTATAACTATTTTCTTCAACGACGCGAAGAGCGGTTGCAGAACATGGCAGCAGAAACGGCACGTGCAAGAAATCTTTTGCGTACCGAACTGGAATGGATGCGCAGACAGCCGCAGGCACGTGCCCACAAAGCCAAATACCGAATAGAGGCATTCTATAAATTGGAAGAGAAGGCTGCTGTTATGCGCGACGATGCTTCGGTATCACTCGATGTAAAGGCACAATATATCGGTAATAAGATATTTGTTATGAAGGCTTTGAACAAGGCTTTCGATGATAAGGTAATAACAAAAGATTTCTATTACACCTTTTCGAGGTACGAAAAGGTGGGTATTGTAGGTAATAACGGTACCGGAAAATCGACATTCATAAAAATGCTACTTGGTAAGGTGGTACCCGACAGTGGTATTATTGAGGTGGGTGATACGGTTAAGTGGGGTTATTACAGCCAAGAGGGTATGCAGTTCGATGAACAGATGAAGGTGATAGATGCAGTACGACGCATTGCCGAGGTTATACCTGTTGGTAATAAGATGCTTACCGCATCGCAATTCCTGCAACATTTCCTGTTTACACCCGAAAAGCAACACGATTATGTATATAAGTTGAGTGGCGGAGAGAAACGACGCCTCTATCTTTGTACAGTTCTTATGTCGAACCCCAATTTTCTTGTACTCGATGAACCTACCAACGACCTTGATATCGATACCTTGCAGGTTCTTGAGGAGTATCTATGTGAATTTAAGGGGTGCGTTATTGTGGTGAGCCACGACCGTTATTTCACCGACCGCGTGGCAGACCATATTTTTGTGTTTAACGGTGCAGGCGATATAAAGGATTTTCCTGGTAACTATACCGAATACCGCGACTGGCGCGAAGAGGAGGCACTTATAGCAAAGGTACAAGCCGAAAAGAGTGTGAAAAATGCACCGGCAAAACAGGGTTGGCGAAACGATAGTGTAAAACGTAAATTAACCTTTAAGGAACAACGTGAGTATGAGACTCTGGAAACAGAGATAGAGCAGTTGGAAAGCGAAAAGAGACTGCTGGAGCAGGAGATGAGCAGTGGCATGCTCGACAACGATACACTGCTTAAGAAATCGGTGCGTATATCGGAACTCATAGAACTCATAGAACAAAAGAGTACACGTTGGTTGGAATTGAGTGAATTTGTCTGATAAATTTTGTCTGCGATATAAATTATACTACATTTGTTCCGTAATTATTATGAACGAACAGGATATTCAACGTTTTATGGATGGTCGTTTAAGTGGCGACGAGTCTCGTCGTATGCTTGACGAATTACGCAGTTCGGGGAAACTGGGCGAGGTGCTCTTCAGTGAAGCAGCATCGGCAATGCTCGACAACCCCGAAATGGCAGAACAGTACATGTCAACCGGCATGCACTCCAACAAACGTTACCATATCATAGATGAAGAGCAACTGCCTCTTGCCGCCGAAGAGGAAGCACCCTATGGTAACTGAAAGGCAGTACTTTGAATCTCATTTTTTCCTAAATTTCTCTTCTATGGTTTGCATCCATTCATACCAGTTGGGTATGAACAGTGTTGCAACAATGGTATTTATTAACATACCAAAGACTACTGCTGTACCGAGCGAGAGACGTGCGGCTGCACCTGCACCATTGGCAAAGAGTAGGGGAACAACACCCAGAACAAAGGCAAAAGATGTCATGAGAATAGGGCGTAAACGTACATGACCTGCCTCTTGTGCGCTGTGTCGTATATCGTTGCCTGCTGCTCTGAAGTCGCGGGCGAATTCCACAATAAGAATTCCATTCTTTGCACTTAGTGCTATGAGCAGAATTATACCAATCTGCGTATAAATACTAACCGGTATATCCATAATCCAGCAACCAAGAATAGCACCAAGCAGTGCTATGGGTACACCTGTTATAGCGGCAACGGGGCTTGTCCAACTCTCGTATTGTGCCGCAAGTACCAAGTAGGCAACAAGCAGAGCAAGCATAAGTATAACAATGGTTGTCTTACCCGCACTCTCCTCTTGATAAGCAACACCGGTCCATTCGTAACCAAACTCGTTGCCCAGTTGCTCACTTATAAGTTCTTCAACCTCCTTCATCAATTGTCCGGAACTATATCCGTTTGCAACATTACTTGTGATGGCTGCCGTATTATACATGTTGTACCTGTTCATTTGGTCTATGCCCAAAACACTCTCTATTGCAATGAAACTGCTGAACGGTACCATCTCGCCTTTGTCATTGGCAAGACTTAAATTCAGGACATCGTCTATAACCTTTTGATTCTGTTCTCCTGCCGACATCTTAACCTGCCAAATACGTCCTAACATGGTGAAATCGTTTACATATACCGAGCCCATGTAGTAACTCAGCGTAGAGAGCACTGCCCCTATATCCAATCCCATACTCAAAGCCTTATCGCGGTTGATATTTAAAAAATATTGTGGTACATTGGCTTCGTATGAACTGTTCATGGATGCTATTGAGGCTTTACTGCGATAGTTGTTTACAAGAATCTCTATGGCCTTTTGCATCTCGGTTGCTCCCAATGCTTTGCGGTCCTCCAGTTGTAATTGCAAACCTCCTACATTGCCTATCCCGGGAATGGCAGGGGGAACAATTGCATAACATTGTGCCTCTTCAATCTCTACGTATGCCTGCCTGTTGAAACGTTCCACAATATCTGAAACACTATGTCCCTTTCCTTTACGTTCATCCCAATCCTTCAATACAACAAAGATAGTTGCGGCATTACTCTGTTCACCACCATTCATAATACTGAAACCACTAATGGCAATATTGGTCTTTATTTCGGGGTAGGAATCGAGAATCTTCTCAATTTTGTGTGTAACAGCCTCGGTGCGGCTCAATGATGCTGCCGGAGGTAACTGTATGGCTATTATGGCATATCCGTCGTCCTCTTCGGGAATAAACGTGGTGGGCCACTTAATAAACAATATTAGGGCTAAGGCGGTCATTGCTACAAAAAGTGATGCCGCAACGCTGCTTCTGCTTAGCAGATAGTATGCCCATCTGTCATATATATTTTGCAGGTAACCGTAGCCTTTATCGAATATACGGAATACTCCGCTTTTTCTCTTTCCATGCTCTGTGGGGCGCAGCAGTATGGCGCATAGGGCAGGAGTAAGCGTTAGTGAGTTTACTCCGCTTAGCAGTGTCGATGCGGCTATGGTTAGTGCGAACTGTTTATATAGTTGTCCCGAAATTCCACTAATCATAGTTGTAGGAATGAAAACAGCCATCATAACCAGCACAACGCCTATTATAGGTCCCGAAATCTCCTCCATTGCTTTCTCTGTTGCTTGTTTCGGGGGTAGACCCTCCTCGTCCAGTATGCGTGATACATTCTCTACAACCACAATGGCATCGTCCACCACAATGGCTATGGCAAGAATGAGCCCGAAGAGTGTAAGTGTGTTTATTGAGAATCCCAATAGTTCCATTATGGCAAGAGTTCCTATCAAAGAGACGGGTATGGTGAGACAAGGAATAATGGTTGCACGCCAACTTTGCAGAAACATGAATATAACAAATACTACCAAAATTGTGGCTTCGAAGAATGTGTATAGGACTTCGCGTATTGAACTGCGCACTACGTCGGTGGTGTCAAGTGTTACTTGGTATTGCACTTCGGGTGGCATCTCTTTGGAAAGTTCCTCCATCTTTGCACGTACCGCTTTTGATACAGCCGGTGAACTGGAACCGGGAAGTTGATAGACTGCAAGGGCTGCTGTAGGCTTCCCCTTCAAGCGCGACGAGGAACTGTAGGTCTCGCTACCAATCTCAATTCTTGCTATGTCGCGCAGTCGTAACATATCCACTCCGTTGTTACGTATAACAATATCACCAAACTCCTCGGCACTGCGTAGTCGTCCCTGTACATTCAGCGTGTATTGAAAAGCATTGTCGGCATCTCTGCCAAGTGTCTGCCCCACATATCCTGCCGATACTGCAAGGTTCTGTTTCGATATCGCTTGATACACTTCGGCAGGTGAAATACCTCGTATGCGCATTGCTTCGGGGTTCAGCCATACTCGCATGGAGTACTTTCCTGCTCCCATTATATTTACTGCACCTACTCCTGGAGTACGTGTCAGTTGGTCTACAATCTGCAGTTGGGCATAGTTCGACAGGTATAATTGATTATAGAGTGAGTCGCCTGTGAGTGTTATGAATAGCACTATGTTCGACGACTGTTTCTGTACGGTTACACCTTGTTGTGTTACTTCGCTCGGTAAAGAGTTTAATGCAATATTCACTCTGTTCTGAACAAGTACCGTTGCCATATCTATGTCGGTACCAACTTCGAATGTAATGGTAAGTTGGTATGTTCCCGATGATGACGATGTAGAACTCATATATATCATGTTATCGACACCGTTTACCTGTTGCTCTATTGGTATTCCGACTGTTTGGGCTATAGTCTCGGCATTGGCTCCGGGATATACAGCATTTACCTGTACTGTCGGTGGCGTTATGGCAGGATATTGGTCTATAGGAAGTATAAAGAGACATACAATACCGCCTATGAGAAGCAGCAGTGAAAGAACCGTTGCAAATATCGGGCGATGTATAAAGAATTTTGCAAAATCCATGTGTAGTTATTTATGAATATTATTTGCTTATAGGAACTATTCTCATGCCGTTACGCACTTTCAGCAGGGCTTTGCTTACATATCGTTCGTTGGGTCTCAGTCCTGCTGTTACAAGACGCAGAGTGTCATCGACAATATTACCGGTCTCTATGTGGCGATACTCTACTATGTTGGAGTCATTTACTACATACAGAAACTTTCCAAGTTGGTCGGTGCCAATGGAAGCATCGGTAACCAGTATGCCCGAAGATACATTTTCGTATGGCAGTACTATGCTTATATAACTACCCGGTTTCAGAAATCCATCGTCGTTCTTTAGTTCTGCTCTTACACGCAGTGTTCCGGTGCTTAATTGAACATCGGGAGATAAATAATCCATTTTTGCTTTACGAGTGAAATATTTATCCTCGCCAAGAGTGAATGTAATATATTGCTCTTTACCTACAACATCGCTACGATATTGCTGACGTAACCATTGATTATCGGTTACATTGAAATAGGCATACATTATATCGTCCTTGTAGAGTGTTCCAAGTTGTACGGGACTACCTGCACCCGCTATGTAACTTCCGGTGGAGTAATTCGACAATCCCATAAGTCCATTGTGAGGAGCGCGTACATGACAGTAGTCAAGGTTGGTTTGTGCCGTTTTCAATGCTGCTTCGGCATTTCTTACTGCTGCTTCACCTGTTGCTACGTTTGTCTCTGCCTGCAATACCTCTATTCTGCTGACGGCATTACTCTCACCGGCAATCTTCATCCTCTCGTAATTATTTCGGGAATATTCAAGGTTTGCCTTTGCGGTTTTTAATGCCGCCTCGGACTGTATTACTGCGTTCTGGTATAGTATGTGGTCTATAACAAATAGCAAGTCGCCACGTTTCACACGACTGCCGGCAATGTAGTTGCTGCTCTCGAGTGTACCATTCACACGTCCCATAATTGCAACTGTGGCATCGGCATCCAAATATCCCGGATATTCGCGTGTGAGAGTAACTTCGCGTACCATTGGTGTTGAAACC
>CAZEKX010000058.1:0-12760 GCA_964512955.1 uncultured Bacteroidaceae bacterium | reverse complement strand
TGCAAATTGATGCTTAACAAAATATTTGAATAATTTTCAAACAGCTTCTAAGAAGATGTTTGAGTTTTCTATCTGCTATTTATAGCATTGTTTATTAAAGAAAAATTTAAATAGCCTGTAATGTACTATTTTAATGTTTTGCGCGTTTTATCTATGAATAAAATTATATCTATGTACAAACTATATACCTATATAGCACTATTGTTATTTGTGCTATTTTCTCCTTTTAATCTCTATTCGCAAGATAATATTGTGCCTCAAGGGGCGGAACCTGTTGCTACTTTGGTTGATGAAGATGGTAGCAATGTGGAACTTGCACCTGGTGACGAATATACTGGTGAGGCTCCTTTCAGTATACAATTTTCGGCCAAAGCCGACGAATATGACGGGTTCTCTCGTGTTTGTACTTGGCGATTCATACGTAACGAAGAGCCGGAACCCTTCCTCACTCGTTACGATGCCGATGTAGATTACGAATTCCGCGAGTCGGGTACCTATACCGTTTTATTGATAGTTACATATACCAGTCGCGATAATTCCGACATAGTATGGGAGTTTGAGTATGACCCTTTTATTGTTATAATTAGTGAATCGTCATTGAAAGTTCCCAATGCTTTCTCTCCAAACGGAGATGGAATAAACGACTATTTCAATGTTTATGATGTGAAATCCATTGTATCTTTTAATGCAGCGATATACAATCGATGGGGGCAACAATTATATTCGTGGGGTATAGATGAAATAGATTGCGAAAACTGTGGATGGGATGGAACTTATAAAGGGAAACCGGTAAAAGAGGGTACATATTTTGTAGTGGTTAATGCACGGGGAGCCGACGGTATAAAGTATGAGTTTAAAAAAGATGTAAATTTATTAAGAGGCTACATTGAGAATGTAAATCCATAATGACTGTCGGAAAATGGAATTTGTTAAAAATAAAATAGAGGTTTATGGAGCAAGAGTGCACAACCTCAAAAATATAGATGCAGAGATTCCGCATAACTCTCTCACTGTTATAACAGGCTTAAGTGGCAGTGGTAAATCTTCTTTGGCTTTCGATACCATATTTGCCGAAGGACAAAGACGTTACTTGGAAACTTTCTCCACTTACGCACGAAACTTTCTTGGTGGCATGGAACGTCCCGATGTAGATAAAATAACCGGTTTGGGACCTGTTATATCTATTGAGCAGAAAACCACTAATAAGAATCCGCGTTCTACAGTAGGTACAACAACTGAAATATACGACTATTTACGTTTACTCTATTCACGAGCATCCGAGGCTTATTCATATCTCTCGGGTGAAAAAATGGTAAAATATACCGAAGAACAGATACTGGAACTTCTACTTAACGACTATAACGGCAAACGTATATATATGCTCGCACCACTTGTGAAAGCGCGAAAGGGACATTACAAGGAGTTGTTCGAGCAAATGATGCGCAAAGGGTATTTGAATGTTCGTATCGATGGCGAAATGTGCGAGATGGTCCGCGGTATGAAACTCGAACGATACAAAAATCACGATATAGAGGTTGTCATAGATAAAATGGTGGTAAGCAAAGACGATGTGCAACGTCTTAAACAGAGTCTTGCCACAACAATGCATCAAGGCGATGGATTGGTGATGATTATGGAGATGCCATCGGGTAATATACGACATTACAGTAAGCGTCTTATGTGTTCTGTAACAGGTTTGTCATACAAAGAACCCGACCCTCATAACTTTTCATTTAACTCGCCTCAAGGAGCATGTCCCAAATGTAAGGGATTGGGCTTTGTCAGCATGGTAGATGTTGACAAGGTTATTCCGAATCGTGAACTGTCTGTTTACGATGGTGCGCTTGCTCCTTTGGGTAAGTACCGCCGTTCATCTATTTTCAGACAGATAGAGGCTGTACTTGCGCGTTACGATGCCGACCTTAAAACTCCTGTTAACGAACTTCCCGAAGAGGCCATAGATGAAATTCTTTATGGTTCTACAACTCCATTACGTCTTACCGATAACTCCGAAATGTTCTTTGACAGTATATCAACCTATGATGGACTTGTTAAGTATATTCAGATGCAGAAGGATGCTAGCGACTCGGCAAAAGAGCAACGTTGGGCTGAGCAGTTTTCAATGATGCAATCTTGTCCTGAATGTGGTGGAGCGCGTCTTAACAAAGAGGCTTTGCATTACCGTATTAATGGTTGCAATATATATGAACTTACATCTATGGATATCTCGCAATTGTACGATTGGCTTGGTGAACTCGATAAGTATCTCACCGATAAGCAACGTATCATTGCAGGAGAAATAATAAAGGAGATTAAGTCGCGTCTTAAGTTTTTGCTCGATGTTGGTTTGGGTTATCTCTCTTTGAATCGTGCTTCAGCATCTTTATCGGGTGGTGAGGGACAACGTATACGTTTGGCAACTCAGGTTGGCTCACAGTTGGTTAATGTGTTTTATATTCTCGATGAACCAAGTATAGGGCTTCACTCACGCGACAACGACAGGCTGATATCATCGCTAAAGGCACTTCGAGATAGTGGAAATACCGTTATAGTGGTGGAACATGACCGCGATATAATGCTATCATCCGATTATGTGATAGATCTTGGACCACAAGCAGGACGTAAAGGTGGTAATGTGGTGTTTGCCGGAACTCCAAAAGAGATGATGCTTAGTAATACACTTACAGCAAATTATCTGAAGAATATAGAAGTAATACCGGTGCCTGCCGAGCGCCGTAAAGGTAATGGTAAGTACATAAAAATATACGGAGCAAGGGGCAATAACCTTAAAGACATCGATGTGGAGTTTCCACTTGGTAAGTTAATATGTGTTACAGGCGTTTCGGGTGGTGGTAAATCTACTCTCATAAACGAAACTTTACAACCTATTCTTGCAAAGCATTTCTATCGTGCCCTACGTGAACCATTACCTTATGATCGTATCGAAGGAGTTGAAAATATAGATAAGATAGTAAATGTCGATCAGTCACCTCTTGGACGTACACCACGTTCCAATCCGGCAACATACACCGGAGTGTTCTCCGATATACGAAATCTGTTTGTGGACCTGCCTGAGGCAAAAATACGTGGATATAAACCTGGACGTTTCTCTTTCAATGTTTCAGGCGGACGTTGCGATGCTTGTAGTGGAAACGGGTATAAGACATTAGAGATGAACTTTCTGCCGGATGTCATGGTTCCTTGCGAAGTGTGTAATGGAAAACGTTATAACCGCGAAACATTAGAAGTTCGTTATAAAGGTAAATCAATTGCCGACGTCTTGGATATGACAATTAATATGGCTGTGGAGTTTTTCGAAAACGTTCCCACAATACTTAATAAGATTAAAGTATTACAGGATGTTGGTTTAGGATATATAAAACTCGGACAGCCATCATCTACATTGTCCGGTGGAGAAAGTCAGCGAGTGAAACTTGCTACTGAACTATCGAAACGCGATACGGGTAAAACTCTATATCTTCTCGATGAGCCTACCACCGGTTTGCATTTCGAGGATATACGTGTTCTTATGGGGGTAATTAATCGTCTTGTCGATAAAGGCAATACGGTGATAATCATTGAGCATAACCTCGACGTAATAAAGATGGCAGATTATATAATCGATATGGGACCCGAGGGCGGACGTGACGGTGGAGTGGTGGTTGCAACAGGAACTCCCGAAGAGGTTGCATCTGCCGGTGTCGGGTATACAGCACCCTATTTGGCTAAGGAGTTGGAACGATAAAAATGAGACATATTTTGATGTGTCTCATTTTTATCGTTTATATATAATCTTTAATCGACACGTCCATGGTTCGACATTCTATGTGCCATAAATGTACCATCACTTTTACGTTTACATTTAGTATAAGGTATTGCTGGGGATATTGAACTTGTATTATTTGCTGTTGCTCCACATGTTGAGCAAACCCATAGATACATAGATTTTCTTGTTGGTCTTAAATTTAATATTTGGCTGTCATTTAAAATCTTTTCTCCGTCAAAGTTTAATTTAACGTAATACTCTTTTGCTTTCTCGCAGTTTTTAAAAAGACAGGTGAGTGTAATATGCCTGGATATATTGTCTACAACGTATGCAGTAGGGAATACTGTTTGGTTATCTTCATCAAGTCTGATGATTGTTGGCTTTCCTTTTTTAGGGATATTTTCTATACAATAATTCTTCCTTTTAGTGGTTTCCGGATTAATGAATTCGCTTATAACGAGATGACCATTTGAATTTTTTAATACTTCAACAGGTTTAAAACTGCAATTGATAATCTCTTTTGAACTATTTTCTAAATTATGAATTGTTATTTGATAATATTCTTTATTGTTTTCTTCAATTTTGTTGACAGTAATAAGTCGTGGACTATTTCCTGTGTATTGTTCAGATATTACATAAGCCGATTCTTCGAGTTCTTCAATTATGTCAGTGGCACGATTATATGAATCTTTGCAACTAGAAATAAGTATTGCACCACAAATCATGGTGTAAAAAGTTATTTTACTACTTTTGATTTTCATTGTTCTTTTGTTTAAAGGATTTCCGATTTTGTAAAATATTTTTTGATAAGTAAATATAGCGAAGATATATGAGATGGTTCATTTTTACCTTGTGGATGCTCGCTCCCTATAAATATTGTATTACCAATCTTATATGGAATTATTTCATATACTTTTTCTTTTCTACCTATCCATTTTATTTTGTCTTCTAATTCTATTGGGTCATTATTGTTGTTTATTTTGTATAAAAAGTCGTAGTACCATTCTGCTCCGGTTAAGAATATTACTATTCGAGGTTTAAATATCTTTAATTCGTATTTTAGAATCTCATTGCAAATTTCAAATTGTCTATTACACAAACTGTTTGAGGGGTTCCCTCCTCCTGTCGGTGATAATTTATATAGGTTGCTCCATACTATATGTTTATACCATTCTTCACTCTCTCCGGTGGTTTTCTTTGCAATCTTTCGTACAACTCTCCAGAATGCCGACTTTGAAAAATATTTATCTGTTTCAACCCATTTGAGTTGCTCTTTTCTATCAAAAATTTGTATATCGGAACCATTTCTAAATAGTTCTTTGGTATCTCTATTGCCTTGGGGCTTCCAATCATTGACTGCACGTCCTACAAACATTATTCCGTTCGATGAATATTTTTCACCCCATTGTGCACAAAAGGTTTCATATTCTTCTTTTGGATTTATTTGTTCTAATTTTTCATAGAGTGGGTAAATAATTTCTCGTAATTCTCTTTTCATGGTTGTTAAGGTCTTTGTTAAACAATATCGGATATTATATGATAATTATACATAGTCATTAAGATATTACATAAGGGGTAAAATACCTCTCTTTTTCTTCGTTTAATAATAATTCGGATATAGTACAATTGCTTCTAATGTAAAGTATATCCTCTTGAGTGAACAACAAATGCCCATTCCATACTTTTAAATGGATAGTTATCTGTTTTTCTTCCCATTTGTAAGAAATGCTGTTCAAAGAAAATAGTTCAAATCTTTTAAGAAGAGTATTAATTTCCTGTTCAAAGTTTTTTATATCTTTACATGTAAAAATCTTATCTGTATTTATTATAAGATGCATCTCTCTACGTGAATTTGCAGATGCAATTATCTGTTTAACTATTTCGTAGGGGTGTGTACATATAGGCATTGTTTTGATAATACCGCAGTTCTTGTTTTTATAAATATCTTTTTTGTCCATATAAAATAATAGCATACCTGCTTAATTGCAAGTATGCTACAAAGTACGGTATTGTATATTAATATTTGATTATACAGTATAAGATTATTATTTTATAGCGGCTATATATGCCTCATAACTGCTTTTCAGATTTTGTGAAAACAGAATATTAGCAAACCTCCATGGTATTTTATTTTCGCTGTATCCAAGTTCCTTACATTTGTTATAGTATTTTTTTGCAAAATCTTGTTTTTTTGTGTTTTCTTTTTTATTGATATCCCAACATAATTCGTAGTCTTTATTTCTGGTAATATCTCCATTGTTTTCAGCCTCTTTTATGAAATTTAATAATATCTTTGTTTTCTCTTCTTTTAGTTCTTTTGCTATTACGTCGTGGAATGCAGCAATGGTGTGTATTGTTTTGGTACTCTCTCTTTGTTTATGATTTTTGTTTAATTCCTTCTCTAGGCTTACCTCCTTAAAGAGTGAGGAATTTTTATATTGGTGTCGATAATAGATGTTTGCTATTAGTTTTATGGCTCGTGCGGCAACCTCTATAATATCTTCTTCATCATATAATGTTATCCAGAAAGGCCAATAGGTGTTTTCATTGGTGTTGTTAGTCTTTCGAAATGTACTGTCATGGAATTTTTTACTTCCGGTAAATACTTTGTTCAGAACATTTTGGACATCTTCTTTAATTTCATACTCCCACTCTTTAGCAATTAAATCTATCTGTTCCTCAAATTGTTTTTTTGATAATGTGGAATCTGCTACGGCTCTACATCCATAATATATTCCGTATCCCGGAGTTTTTTTATCAAACTCTATTAAAAACTCATACTTATATATTCTATCTTTTACATCAAGTTTGGAATTCTCTTCTTTTGTTGTCCCCAAATTTACTTTAAACATTATATGACTATCTAAGGGCCTTCCGTGTACAGAGTTGTCTTTTATTAATTCTTTTATTTTTCTCAGTTTGTATATCTCGGTTTCATATTTGCCTATGTATTCATCCCATAGTTGTTGTGCCAATGTCCCTTTTTTCATATCAATTGTCTTATTAATGATATATTTATCTCTATTACATACTTTATTATGTTCAAAGTATGTAAAACAGAGTGTGTCCAATAATTATTGGACACACTCTGTCAGTTCTCTGTTTGATATTAGTTAAATAGTTCGTCGCGCTGTACGTATGCGATAATATCACCACGATTAACATGTGCGCCTTGGCCTGCACATATTTCAACTACTCGACCGCCAAAACCGGTTGCAACAAGCTGTAATTCACCCCATGAAGTGATAATTGTGCAGAACTGTTCATCGGCATTAAACTGCTTACCTATAGCGGGGGGTACTGAATCTCCTTCCAATGCAACTTCCCAAAGCAACTGTCCCTTTACCGGTGCTACAATAGGGTCGGCTTTTGCATGCTTTATTGCTTTAATATCCTCAATGCTCACTCCTTGTTTTGCCATCTCTGCCTCTTTGGCTTTCTCAATGTCGGCAAGGAAACGCTCTTTTGCTATGCCACTACGGAAATCGCGATATTGGCGTTCGTGCATTGCAAATTCAAAGAGTTCCTCATCATCTTCACCTGTATCCCAGCCAAGTTTTTCCATCTCTGCGCGGTAATTGTCTAATGCGTCGGGGTAGAAACTTTGCGGGTCGGCTGTTGTAAACTCGTAACCTTTCTCTTTTGCCAATTCAATAATTTCGGGTGCAAGTTCTCCGGGTAGTTTACCGCTCTTTCCAAGAATCATTCCCCACATGCTATCGTCCATGCGACTGAATCTAGGTTCGTCTTGTGCGTTGCTGAGCAGATTCATAAGTGCAATATTCTTTACGTATTGGCTGAATGGGGTAACGAGTGGGGGGTATCCAACACGTGGCCACACGTATGCAACTTCATTAAACAACTCCACCATGAGTTCATCGAGAGTGTATGTAGGTTTACCTTTGCTTGCAAGTATGCCGTTTATTCCTTTATGAACACCTGCTAAGTCGGACATCATGGAACCCATCATACCACCGGGTAGTCCGCTTGTAAGCAAAAGTGAACTCATTAATTTATTATTGTTATCCATAAACACGCCCAGCCACTCGTCTATAAATTCCTGTGTTAAACTACGTGCTTTCATATACGCGTTCATGTTTATCTCCGGCACATCAAAGCCTGCGTCTTTCAACATCACTTGAACGCTGATGATGTCCGGATGAACCTTACCCCACGATAATGGTTCAATGGCTGTATCAATTATGTCGCAGCCATTCTTACATACTTCCAATATCGATGCCATTGACAGACCGGGACCACTATGACCATGGTACTGTATTAAGATGTCGGGATGTTTCTCTTTTATGCTCTTTACAAGTCTACCAAGGAAATCGGGGCGACCAATACCTGCCATATCCTTCAGGCAAATCTCTGTTGCTCCAACCAATATAAGTTCTTCTGCCATATTACTGTAATACTCTACAGTGTGTATTGGTGACGATGTGATACAGAGTGTTGCTTGTGGTATCATACCTGCCTCTAAAGCATATTTTATGGATGGTATAATATTACGTGTGTCGTTCAAACCACAGAATATGCGGGTAATATCTACACCTTGTGCCTTTTTAACCTTATACATAAGGCGACGCACATCGGCTGGTACGGGGAACATTCTTAATGCATTCAATGCTCTGTCGAGCATGTGTGTCTGTATTCCTGCTTCGTTGAAATATTTTGTGAATTTGCGTACAGCGTTATTGGGGTTTTCACCTGCCATCAGGTTTACCTGTTCAAAGGCTCCACCGTTTGTTTCAACACGTGCAAAGCATCCCATTTCTACAATTACAGGAGCAATCTTTTGCAACTGTTCTGCCAATGGCTGAAACTTACCCGACGATTGAAACATGTCGCGATATACCAAACTGAATTTAATCTCTTTTCCCATAATTAATGTATTGTTTACAGATAATAATACGTTTAATAGTCTGTCTTATTTTATTCTCATATTTGCAAAGTTAGTCTCTTAATTTAAATTTCCTATTTTTTCGATTAAACATTTTTTCTAAAATTCACTTTTTTATAAAATAGAGTTCTTTTGGACTTTTTTTACTTCTTTTTCGAGTGTCAAACTTTGCCACTATATATCAAATTTCGCCACTATATATCGAATCTTGCCACGATAAACCTCTCTATAAGTACTAATTTTAATTATTTGAAAAAAATGTCTCAACTTTGTACAAAATTGTTGTAATAGTAATTGCAATGGCTGCTGTAATGGTATATTAAATTTAACATACAATCGATTATTAACTTTTGAACCACAATTAAGTTATGACACATTATTTAACTTATATCAACGATGCTATTAAAGAGCATTGGAATTTACCTGCTATAACAAACTATGGTAGTAATACTTATACATTTGGAGAAATAGCGGCTGGAATAGAACGTTATCATATTCTTTTCGATAAGTGTGGTATTAAAAAAGGTGATAAAATAGCAATTTGCGCAAAGAATTCGGCTGAGTGGTGTATTGCTTTTTTAGGCATAGTAACATACGACGCAGTTGCGGTGCCGTTGCTTGCCGACTTTTTACCCCAAAATCTTGTCTCCTTAACAAAGATGTCCGACAGTCGTATGCTGTTGCTCGACAAATTTGTTTTGAATGGTTTTAAACGTAGTGAACTTTTAGAACAATTTAAAGAGTGTGAAAACTTTTGTGGTTTGGTAAATGTTGTAGATTATATAACTGAACTCGACTGCAATGGAACTTTGGAAAATATAACTGAATATATAAATAAGGAATTTGCAGTGCGTTTCCCGAACGGAATAACGGCAAATGATGTGAATTATAAGAAGGATAGCGAAGAAGACTTGGAGGCATTGACTGTTATTAGTTATACATCCGGTACAAGCAGTGCACCGAAAGGTGTTATGTTACCTGCAAAATCATTGTCCGGTAATTTACGCTTTGCCCGTGATTTTGTTCCCACTGTCCCCGGTGGTAACACTTTCTCTATATTGCCTTTGGCACATATTTTTGGTCTCTCTCTCGACTTTCTTTTTCTCTTCTCAAAAGGTTGTCACATACACATTTTTAGTGCAAAACCGGTGCCAGCTTTGTTGTTGAAAGCATTGAGCGAGGTAAAACCATTCCTCTTCCTTACAGTTCCGCTGTTGGTAGAGAAGATTTTCCGTGCAAAGGTTATACCGGTGTTGAATAAACCTGTAATGCGCTTTTTGACTGCGATACCCGGTGTTCGCAGTGTAATATATAAAAAGATACGTAAAACGATATTGGATGCGTTTGGCGGAAACCTGCATATCTCCGGTTTCTTTATTGGAGGAGCTGCGATAAGCAAAGATGTAGATACGGTTATGAGAAAAATAAAGATTCCTTATGCCGTTGGTTATGGAATGACAGAATGTGGTCCGCTTATAAGTTATAAGGGTTGGAGTCATCCTGCTTTAAAGAACGATGCAGGTA
Organism: uncultured Bacteroidaceae bacterium; assembly: GCA_964512955.1. Classification (GTDB taxonomy): domain Bacteria; phylum Bacteroidota; class Bacteroidia; order Bacteroidales; family Bacteroidaceae; genus HGM04593. Next base: position 2,567 of record CAZEKX010000058.1, on the reverse strand, counting down.
TTATACGTCCCGACATAGATGTTCGTATCGATTCTACTGACCCTGTTGAAATTCCCGGTGAAATACAAGTGCGTGGCAACCATGTAACTTTAGGTTATTATAAGAACGAAGAGGCTACAAAGGCTGCATTTACCGAAGATGACTGGTTTAAAACCGGTGATATGGGTACTATGGAAGGGGAGTATGTGATTATTCGTGGGCGTTGTAAGAATATGATTCTTACAGGTAGCGGACAAAATATATACCCCGAAGAGATTGAAGAACTCATTAACCGTCAACCCATGGTTTTGGAATCGTTGGTTGTTGGTCGTAAGCATGGTTTGGTAGTTTTGGTTGTCGTAAATACCGAAGAAGCCAAGACTGCCGGTGTTGCAGGCGATGAACTTAAACGTCTTGTTGAGGAAAGTGTGTTTGCTTTGAACGACAGTTTGCCTGTTTATAGCAAAATATCCAAATGTGAACTTCGTGAAATACCTTTCGAGAAAACACCCAAGTTGAGTATCAAGAGGTTTATGTATCAATAATTGTATATTATTTAATAATTAATTAAATGAGACACTTTCTTTATTACATTGATAACTCTATCAAAGAAAATTGGAGTAAACCTGCTTTAACTAATTACGGAGCAAATACATATACTTATGGCGATGTGGCTTCGTTAATAGAGAAAATGCATATAATGTTCGAAAGATGTGGTATAAAAAAAGGTGATAAAATCGCCCTGTGTGCAAAAAGTTCTGCAGAGTGGTGTATTGCTTATTTTGCAATTGTAACATACGATGCCGTAGCAGTTCCCTTGCTTGCCGACTTTTTGCCAAGAAATATATTCGACCTCACAAAAGTTTCGGACAGTCGTCTTTTGCTGCTTGACAATCATGTAATGCAAGGCTTGAAGCGAGACGGTGTAACTACTGAATTTTCAACTATTGACAACTTCTGTGGGCTTGTGAATATAGTAGGTCTTGATGTGGAACTTAATTGCAATTCACTGCTCGATGGTCTGCAAAGTAATGTCGATAAAAATTTTGCAGTACGTTTCCCAAATGGAGTAACTCCTAAACGGGTAAATTACGAAAAAAGTAATTTGGACGCTTTGGCAGTGATAAGTTATACCTCAGGAACAAGCAGTTCTCCAAAAGGTGTAATGTTGCCTGCTCGCGCAATATCTGCCAACCTGGAATTTGCACGTTCTCACATGGCAACAAATGAGGATAGCAGAATATTGTCAATACTGCCTTTAGCGCATATCTTTGGGCAAGCATTCGATTTTATATTTCCATTCTCTAAAGGGTGTCATATTTTTATTTACACCGAAAAACCTGTGCCGGCACGTCTGTTGAAGGCTTTGAGCGAAGTGAAACCTTTTATGTTTCTTACGGTTCCTCTTTTGGTTGAAAAGATATTCAAATCGAAGGTTATACCTATGCTCAACAAGCCTGTAATGCGCCTTATGCTCGCAATTCCGGGTATTGGGAGCGTTATCTTAAATAAGGTACGTAAAACATTGATAAATGTTTTTGGAGGAAATGTGGAACAGGGAGGATTGCTTATAGGTGGTGCTGCAATAAACAAGGATGTAGAGGAGGTTCTACGTAAAATTAATTTCCCATATCTTGTCGGGTACGGAATGACCGAATGTGCACCACTTGTGAGTTATACGCGTTGGCAGGATTTTATACCTCGCACATGTGGCGCGGTTGCTCATCCTTATGTCGATGCACGTATCGATTCCGAAGACCCTGCAAATATTCCGGGGGAAATCCAAATTAAAGGCGACTCTGTTACAGTTGGTTACTATAAGAACGAAAAGGCAACTAACGATGCATATACAAACGATGGTTGGTTCCGTACAGGGGATATGGGTACAATAGATGCCAAAGAGAATATTGTTATAAGAGGACGTTGCAAGAATATGATTCTCACAGGTAGCGGGCAGAATATTTACCCCGAAGAGATAGAAGAACTTGTGAATCAGTTGCCTTATGTTTTAGAGTCGTTGGTGGTTGGACGCAAGAATTCTATAGTAGCATTGGTTGTACCAAATGAGGATAGTGCAAAGGAGATGGGAATTACAGCAGATGAATTGTGCAAAACGATAGAGCAAAGTATTTTTGCTCTAAATGAAAAATTACCTGTTTATAGTAAGATAACATCGTGCGAAATAATGAAAGAACCATTCGAAAAAACACCAAAACTAAGCATAAAGAGATTTATGTATAGATGATTGATTGTAGATTGTTAAATTTGAGAGTACCGACTGGCCGTGATGGTTGGTCGGTATTCGTTTTTATAAGAGTAGCATCATTTATTAAATATTATTAGTGAATAAATGTTAAAACATTGTGCTGTTATGACTGATTTTTCTTTAAAACGAGAATTATAATTGTTAATTTCTCTATTTTTGTTATGTTGGAATTAAAATTATAAAGATATTTGCAAAAATAAACATATACGAACAAATTTATATATTATTTCAATTTTAAATATGTTTGTTCCTGTTGTTATTGCAGATTGTGAAGTGAACCCCAAAAGTTAGACAAAAAACTTTTGGGGTTTATTTTATGCGT
>CAZEKX010000057.1:0-13199 GCA_964512955.1 uncultured Bacteroidaceae bacterium | reverse complement strand
AATTATACGTTTACATAAAAATATTTTTCAATAAAATTCAAACAGCTTCTTAAATTATCTGCAAAAATAGTGTTTATACTCGAAATCACATCTCTTTTTTATGATTTTGAAAAGTAAAATAGTATATTTGCATCGAATATAATATAAAGGATGAGAATAGATAAAAAAATATACCTATTGCTACTGTTTATTTGCAGTACCATTTTTACGTTTGCACAAAGCAACGACTATTTTATTCATACAGTAAGTAAAGGACAAACGCTATATTCAATATCGCGTATGTACAACACCACTGTTAAAGAGATTATAGAACTAAATCCTGAAAGCGCAACAAGAATTTCTATCGGGCAGCAACTGAAGATACGCCAGAAACAAGAAAACGAGGATTTGCCAACCAGAAATAATAGTAATGAAGGCCGATTTCATACTATTAAATCGGGAGAGACTCTTTACCGGTTGGGACAGATGTATCAAATAACCCCACAAGAAATTTGTGCTGCAAACCCCGGACTTAACATTTCGAATTTTCGCAGTGGAGAGGTTATATTCATACCTAAACGTAAACAAATACAGGAAAAGTCGGAGCCTGCTACTCCTAAAAAAGAGATTGTAGTTGATGATAAATTGAAGATTCGCACCACGCACAAGGTTGAACATGGTGAAACTGTATACAGCATAACACGCAAATACGAAATTACTGAAGAGGCTCTGCAAAAAGCAAACCCCGACGCAGAACTGGGACGCAAAAAACTAAAAAGAAAAACAATCTTAAACATTCCCTACCCTCAAGTAACAAATGTGGTGCAAAAGGCAGAAAAACAAGAGAAGAGCAATGCCGAAATATTCATGCAGATACAGGAAATGAAGGACTCCATTGCATCTATAAACACATTTCATGGTATAAAAGTAGCGCTTATACTACCGTTCCTGTTAGATAGTTATTCGCCTAACGAACAAGGACGTATGATTGAGTACTACGAAGGTTTTCTACTTGCTGTAAACAAACTGAAACAATACGGTTATTCATTCGAAATTAACACATTCGATTCAGGCAGTGAAAACACAAGCCTTTCACCGCTACTTAACAGTGGCGAACTGGATAACATGGATATTATTATTGGTGCATTATATCCGTCGCATAATAAAGAACTGGCAAGGTTTGCAAAAGAGAAGGAGATTCCATTGGTTATTCCGTTTACCTCTAAGGAGGATGAAATATTCCGTAATCCCATGGTATATGTTGTAAATACCATGCAATCGTATTTCTTCTCCGAAGTTACAGACCACTTCTTCAAAGCGTTTCCTAATGCAAACGTAGTATTTGTTAGTGATGGCAACGACAACAAGAAAGAGTTTGTAAGTGCACTTACCGAGAAACTAAACGAGAGAGAGATAACACATACAACAATACACCTTGACACTCTGACAAACCACGACACAAACGAAGCCACATTGTCGGGAATTCTACAGGAGGGTAAAGAGAATATCTTTATACCTACATCATCAAGCGAGGTTGTATTAAGCACAATGTTGCCAACTCTAATACTGCTTAACAACGATACCATAAACCTACCGGAATACAAACTTTTTGGGTATCCTGAGTGGCAAATATATGCAAGTAACATGGATAGCAGAATATACGAAGTGGATACATATTTCTACGCTTCATTTTTCAGTCATCCTACCCTGCCCGAAACATCGAGGTTTCAGAACGATTACATAAAATGGTACAATCGTAATATACAGAATATTTACCCACGATACGGTATGTTGGGTTATGATACCGGTTATGTTTTCCTGCTAGCCATAAGCAAGTTTGGAACAGAGATGCCAAACCGTATAAACCAAGTATCATTCACCCCTGTCCAAACCGGGTTTAAATTTGAACGTGTAAATAATTGGGGAGGTATGGTAAATAAGAAAATATATTTTGTACACTACACACCCGATTATAATATCGAAAAAATAGATTTCGACAAGAGATGAAAAGATATATACCCTTAGTAGTAATACTGTTTCTATCATTTAATGTTAAAGCACAGATAGAATCGCCTCGTAACATTTTAGAGATAGGTGTTGCGGGAGGATTAAATATGAGTCAATTGGATGTGCAGCCCAGAATACGTCAAAACCTTTTAAATGGAATTAACGGAGGATTAAACATACGTTATACCAGTGAGAAATATTTCAAAATGATTTGTGCTGCCCAATTGGAGGTAAACTTTTCACAAAGAGGATGGGACGAAAATTTCGATGATGAAACGGGGAATGGTTACAGTCGTATATTAAACTATATTGAGATTCCCTTTTTTGCACATTTGGCTTTTGGAAAAGAGCCTCGAGGATTTCAATTCTTCATAAATTTGGGTCCTCAGATAGGGTTCTTAATTGGTGATAGCGAAGAATACAAAGGAGAATGGGCCACAGACAGCCGTCCTGTTACAATACAACCAATATATGGTAAGGAGATAAAAAACAAGTTCGAATATGGTATAGCGGGTGGTGTCGGTTTTGAATTAAAGACAAGAGCAGGTAATTTCTTTATTGAAGGACGCTACTACTATGGTTTAAGTGATATATTCGGTAACTCCAAAACAGATGATTTTGGTCGTTCAGCAAACAGTACTATTACAGCAAGAATAGGTTATTCAATACCTATATTCAACAAATAAGAATTGTTTAAAATTCATTTAATCTCTACTAACGATTACGTAAAAGTCTCGATATTGTTTTTGTGATTCTAATTCTAATTGACTGATAATACCACATAACATTCAGTATTGCCACTTTCAAGCCCGCAAAGGAACGATATTTACGTGTATATGCAACTCTACCATCGTGCAACAATCGTAACTGATACAAGAATGCCACTTCGTTATTAATAGTCTTTGAATGTGCATGAACGAAAGAGGAATTGAGTAAGATATACGAATTCATACCTTTCTCTTTCAACTTTCGAGCGACAAAACGCTCCTCGCAAAAAAGAAATGTATCCTCTTCGAAAAAGCCTATACTTTCGAATAGGGCATAATCTATAAACATAAAACAACCTTGTATAACATCAACCCTGCAAACATTCGGATAGGATGAATTCTCCTGCAACTTCATATCTCTACGTACACGCGATGCAATAAATGTATATGCAAAAAAGTCATCTGCAAAAGTAGGCAATTTAAGAGTTTTAAATTTCACAGGTCTGTGATTTGCATCAAGTTGCATTGGTGCTAATATGCCCACATTTACCAATTTGTTATACACCGAAACAAGATGCTCAAGAAGTTCAATCTCGAAATGTACATCGTTATTCAAGACTAAAACGTAATGGGGATTAAATCTTTTAAGCAGATGCAAACCTATATTATTACCTTTGGCATAGCCACTATTCTCTTTATTTGCATATACATACACATTGTGTATATCAGCAAATTTACTGCTTAAATATTCACAAGAACAATTATTCGAAGCATTGTCTACAATTTGCACAACAAGATTATATACCGAAGGTTTTGCCAATAACTCTCTGACAAGAATCTCTGTATCCTGATAACTATTATAGTTAAGAATTACTATACCTATGGTTATATTGCTCATACCTTTCTCTTAATTATTCGGGACAGAACCAATCCTATTGTATCCATCACAAGATTATTCCTATTTAACCACATATTTATTGCAAAGAACAAAAGTATGTTAGATACAACAGCAATATACATTCCGGTGTTTGTCGGCAACAACAGGAATATAAAAGCATCGAGCAGAATATAAGGAATTGTCCACAACAGACAAGGCAGTTGTTTCACCGAGAGCATAACAAGCCCCATGTATTTCCTTACCAGAACAACTCCCACAACGAGTACCGCGATTTCGGCTACAAGCCATGCTATAGAAGCACCAACCGCACCAAATAGTGGTGTTACAAATATATTCAAACATATACCAACTATTGCTCCTACTGTAGAAACAACAACTATGGAACGGTGGTATGTCGATGCCATAAGAAACTGCTGTATCACAACCTGCTCCATACCTATTATAAGCAATAAAAGAACAACAATTCTAAAAGGTGCAACGGCTCCATCGTAACCCGCACCGGCAACAAGATGTATTATTTCGGGAGCAAAAAAGAGAGAGAAATATATTACGGGAAGAGTAAATGTGAACAACATCATGAAAGTATTGTTGGAAATGTGCTGTAGTTTCTCCTTTTCACCGGCTGCAAACATTGTACTCACTTTGGGTATCATGGTTATTGTAAAAGCAGAAAAGATAGCCATCAAGGTATAGTAGAGTTTCATTGCTGTGGTAAAATACCCAACTTCAACATCATTTGTTTCATATCGCAGGAACAGAGTGTTGAATGTTGTGTACATCGATGTAAGAAGTTTATTATACCCAAACGACAGTATAGGTAACAGGTAAAACAGCAATTTTAACTCATTAAAGTTCCAACTACGAAAACGCCTGCTATAATTCCAATTTACAACAGCATTAAAAGCAACCACAAGTGTTGTAAGCAAATAATAGACAAATATATCGCCGGAATCCCTAACAAACAGCAGTACAGCAATCACATATATAACACGCACCAACACAGAACGCATTGTAATATACTTGAACTGTTCCAATCCCTGAAAGAACCATTCGATAAGAAAGAGATTGAATACTATCTTCACTATTCCCAACAGCAAAAATGGGCGATATGGTTCTAATTGTGGCAATAGAGATGTTGCAATGAACAATACCGCTACAGCAACAACAGTAAGTAAAATATTTATGATGAACAGATTTGTAAACACAGCATTGCGTTGTGTAATATTATCCCGACAACGTGCTATCTCACGCACACCATAACCACTTATTCCTAACATCGAGAATATTATGAAATATTCTATAATGCTATCGACAAAACCACAGATACCTACATTCCTAACTCCCAAGACATGCGAGACATAAGGAAACACAATTATGGGGCACAGATAGTTGCATATGGCAAGTATCAGGTTGTATCCGAAATTTTGTCTTATTCCCATGCAGAAATTCTTATAATTATCTATTCTTATACATATCTTCGTAATACTTCTCGTATTCGCCACTGGTGATGTTATCGACCCACTCCTGATTATCGAGATACCAACGTACAGTCTTTTCTATACCCTCTTCGAATTGCAAACTGGGTTCCCAACCCAATTCTTTTTGTAATTTGGTACTATCGATGGCGTAACGTAAATCGTGACCGGCACGGTCGGTTACATATGTTATAAGATCGAGAGAAGCACCCTCGGTATTACCCAAAAGACGATCGACCGTTTTTATCATAACCTTTATAAGGTCTATATTCTTCCATTCGTTAAAGCCACCGATATTATAGGTGTCGGCAACTTTACCTTTATGAAATATTACATCTATGGCACGGGCATGATCCTCGACATACAACCAGTCGCGTACATTCTCACCTTTACCATATACAGGCAATGGCTTACGATGACGTATATTATTTATGAAGAGCGGAATAAGTTTCTCGGGAAACTGATAAGGACCATAATTGTTTGAACAGTTGGTTACCAATGTCGGCATACCGTATGTATCGTGATATGCACGAACAAAATGGTCGCTACTTGCCTTGGATGCCGAGTATGGACTATGAGGATTGTACTTTGTTGTCTCATAGAAAAAATCGGTGCCATAAGCAAGATGATGTTCACTCGACGATGCCGTTGTGGTGAACGGAGGTTCTACACCTTCGGGATTTGTGAGTTCCAAAGCACCGTATACTTCGTCGGTGGAGATGTGATAGAACAATTTACCTGCATACTTTTCGGGTAAAGATTCCCAATATAATTTTGCTGCCTGTAGAAGCGACAGTGTTCCCATTACATTAGTACGAGCAAAAGTAAACGGGTCTTTTATAGAACGGTCGACATGGCTTTCTGCTGCAAGATGTATTACCCCATCTATATTATGTTTCTGCATTAACGATAGTATTGTGTCAAAATCACAAATATCAGCTTTTACAAAAGTATAGTTGGGCGCATTCTCAATATCCTTCAGATTGGCAAGATTGCCGGCATATGTCAGTTTATCGAGATTTATTATATTATACTCCGGGTACTTATTCACAAACAGACGTACCACATGACTGCCTATAAAACCTGCTCCACCTGTTATTAATATATTACGATTCATAATCTTTTTATACTTGTTGAGTCAATATTCTTTTTAAACAATATGTAAGTGATTCTCGCCAATGCGGAATATCAATGCCGAATGTCGTCTTTATTTTTGTTTTATCGAGAACCGAATATGGTGGACGTGTTACAGGAGAGGGAAATTCACTACTGTGGCATGGATTTATACAGCAGTTTTTATGTCCTGCAATACGTGCAATTTCTACAGCGAAGTCGTACCATGAGCAAACACCTTCGTCGCTGAAATGATATACCCCCTCGTTACCCGAATAGATATCGCCTTCTATTATGGAGAAGATTGTAAGTGCCAAGTCTCCTGCATAAGTTGGCGTTCCCACCTGATCGAATACCACATTAAGACTCTCTCTTTCGGATGTGAGACGTAACATTGTTTTAACAAAATTATTACCGAATTCGGAATATAGCCATGCTGTACGTATTATAATAGCCTTGCATCCAACCTCTTTCACAGCCTCTTCGCCTTGTAATTTGGTACGTCCGTATACCCCCAAAGGATTTATGGGCATATCCTCGGTACGTGGAGTATTTCCATCGTACCCAAAGACATAGTCGGTAGATATATGAAACAGAGTACCATTTACCGACCTTACAGCCTCGGCCAAGTTACGTACTGCTATAGCATTTATAAGCATCGCAGCATTTTCATCGCTTTCAGCCTTATCGACATTTGTATATGCAGCACAATTAACCACAACCTCTACATTATTATCGGCAACAAACTGCATTACAGCACTTTTGTTGGTAATATCGAGTTCTGCCACATCGGTAAACAGATAGTTGTTCGATGATAACATTCCCAAACGACGCATTTCACTGCCAAGTTGTCCGTTGGCTCCTGTTATAAGTATTGTTTTCATTTATACAAATTATCATTATAATCGAACAGATAATCACTATCGACTAAACATTTATGATGTTTATCTTTTTCGGAGAGAAGAACCTTGTCGGCAGGGATATGCCAATCGATTGCCAACTCAGGGTCGTTCCACGCGATTGCCCCTTCACTCTCACGACAATAGAAATTATCACACTTGTATTGAAACACCACTTCCGGAGTGAGTACCGAGAAACCATGGGCAAACCCACGAGGCACAAAGAACTGACGATGATTCTGTTCACTAAGTTCAACGGCAACATATTGCCCAAATGTTGGGGAGCCTTTACGAATATCTACAGCAACATCGAGTACAGCCCCTTTAATTACACGAACTAATTTGCTTTGCGCATGTTCGCCTTTTTGAAAATGCAAACCACGCAAAACTCCATAGGACGATTTAGATTCATTGTCCTGTACAAATTTTATGGGACGGACCTTTTCATCAAACTCACGTTGCGAGAAAGACTCAAAGAAATAGCCTCGTTCATCTTCGAATATACGAGGTTCTATTATAACCACTCCTTCTATATTAGTTTTTATAATTTCCATTATATAATTTAGAACAGTTTAAACTAAGTTCTATCCTTGAGTTCATCTATAACTTTTAACAGATATTGTCCATACTGGTTTTTTACCATGGGTTGTGCCAACTGACGCATCTTGTCGTCGTCAATCCAACCTTTGCGGTATGCAATACCTTCGAGACAAGCAATCTTCAATCCCTGACGTTTCTCAATAACTTCGACAAAAGTAGAGGCTTCACTAAGCGAATCGTGTGTACCTGTATCGAGCCAAGCAAACCCACGGCATAATTTTTGTACTTTCAATTCCTTATCTTCGAGGAAACGCTGATTTACAGTTGTTATCTCCAACTCACCACGTGCCGATGGCTTTATATTCTTTGCAATTTCAACAACTTTGTTTGGATAGAAATATAGACCTACGACAGCATAGTTCGACTTTGGATTCAGAGGTTTCTCTTCGATAGAAAGACAATTACCCTCCTTATCAAATTCGGCAACACCGTAACGTTCCGGGTCGTTTACCCAATAACCGAAAACTGTTGCTTTTGCATCTTGCTCAGCAGTTTTGAGAGCATCTTTAAGCATAGATGTGAAACCTGCACCATAAAAAATATTATCTCCAAGAACAAGGCACACACTATCATTCCCAATAAAATCCTCACCTATTATAAAAGCCTGTGCCAAGCCATCGGGCGAGGGTTGTTCGGCATATTCAAAACGTACTCCGTAGTCACTGCCATCACCTAACAGTCGTTTAAAACCCGGTAAATCCTGCGGTGTAGATATGATGAGTATATCACGTATTCCGGCAAGCATCAATGTCGATATAGGATAATATACCATCGGCTTGTCGTATATTGGTAGCAACTGTTTGCTTACCCCTTTTGTTATTGGATAAAGACGGGTTCCGGAACCGCCTGCCAGCACTATTCCTTTCATATATAATTTTTATCTATCATTGTGCCTGTAAGGGGTGGGAACCCCTTACAGGCTATCCTAAAATAAGGATCTTTATTCGTTTACTTTAATAAGTTCAAACTCGGCACCGGAACCAAAGTCCTGACCATTTTGAGAGTTCAAACCGGTAAAACGTACAAAACGAGCCTTAACAGGTTTAGAGAATATTACAACCTGTTGCTTGCTGTTGTTTTCGAATGTACCTTCGGCCACAGGTTCACTCCATGTCTTGCCATCGTTACTTACCTGTATTTTGTAATCTTTGATATTACCGTTATTACCACCATCCTGACGTGGGAGATATTTAAATCCTTTTATCTCTGTTTCATCGGTTGCATCAAAGTCTATATAGTGAGGATAACCAGCAACAGTAACCGAATACATAGTGTGCCAAATTGTAGTAGGATCACCGTCAAGCATCCTGCCGGCCTCATTACCTGTCTCTTGACTTGAACAGAAAGCAACTGTTACCGGAATTGATGTTATAGGTGCATAATTATATGTAGCACTCAATGCCGGATTTGATTTCTCCCAAACTACAATATCACCACCCTTGTTCATATTCACAGGCTCGGTGTATTTTGTAGCCTTACCACGTTTACCTATTTTGTAATAGATTTCGGCATTTTCTTTATTACAACTCATTGTAAGCACACCGCGAAGGTCGCGTTTCAGCATTACGGGAACAGCACCCGAAGCAAGAACCTTAGCCTTCTTGTTTACATTATCACCAGCGACAATGGGACGCATAATAAAGCCTATAGAGTTTTCACCTGCCTTTACACGGTCGGGTTCCAAGGGAGCACCCTGACCACAACTGTTTCCGCCTAATCCGGTAACCTTTTTATCGAGGCACAACCAAGTACCCGATGATTTAGGCAACTGATAGGGATGAGCAGCCTCTGTAAGTTCAAAATCGTTCCAAGGCAAAGCCGAAACAGACAAGCCCTCGGTTGAAACAAACATCACACCATTACCTGTTTTGTTTGTAAGTGCTGCCCAACGTACATCTTCGCGGTTTGCCATATCCTGTGGCTTACCAAACTGCATAAACTGTTCTGCAACAGTGCTTGTATATTGTTCTACAAAGGCTGCTGTAGAACGGTCGTTATAGTTATTCCAAGGACCACGACCATAGTATGAATAGTTTTCCAACTCTGCGGGCAACTGCAACTGATAACCAATACGTGCCAAATCAATATTCTTGCTTCCTGTTACAGCACTGTTAAGTTCTACAGAACCGTCGGGATAGATTGTATATATACGGTTCGAAATCATATGAAAATCGTTCTCACCAAGTTCGCGCGCATCATCGGTAATCTTAAAGTTATTATCGTCGAGTTTCACGCGACGACCCGAATGAGGTGCCTGTGAATAAACAGTATATTGCAATACCACGCTACCATCTTTGTTTATTTGTGAAACCGATGACATTACACTATCCTGCAAATTGTACAAGCCGTTTACATACCAATTATTCCAAGCCCAGTTGTCGTTATCTACAGGAGCACGATATGTGTTCAATTTCATAACGTTACCCGCTGTAAACACCTCTGTTCCATTGTAAACCACATTATATAGTACACCTTTGTTGTGATCAAACACAATCTTAAACGAGCCATCGGTAGCGGTCAAAGTTCTCAATGAAATTTCTTTACCATCAACGACAACCTTTTCCATTCCACCTACAATTTTGCCACCCTTTGCTGCATCGGCTATAAAGATATTCTTTACAGCACTCTTCAATGGCAATTGCTCATCCATCTGTACATAACCTTTTTTAGCCCAAGGCATATCTTTCTTGAGCAACAGTTGCACTTTCACAAAGTATTCGCAATCGTCCTTCAACTCCTTGTTAAAATCTATCTTAAAACTCTTTTTTGTACGTGGAGCAATCGCAAGGTCGGGCACAAAATATGCCTCTATCTCTTTACCATCTTCCCAAAGAGAAACACGAATATCCATATCGCTCAAAGTCTCAAAATAGCGTTTATTGAACATTTCAATTTCGCCATTCTCGCTCATAGATATACCAACATTCTGATAAACCTTCTTTACCTCCCAATAGTGAGGTTTCGGAGTAAGGTCTGCAAACATTACACCATCCATACAGAATGTGTGATCATTGGGACGATCACCAAAGTCGCCACCATATGCCATATAACGGTCTTTGGTCTTAGTATCTACATTCCAATAGGAGTGGTCAACCCATTCCCAAATGGCTCCACCCATAAAGAAGTTTGTACTTTCCATTGCATCCCAATAATCTTTGAGATTACCAATTGCATTACCCATCGCGTGACCATATTCCGATATGTGGAAAGGATATTTAATGGGAGCCTTACCTGTAACAGCATATTGTGTCCAACCTATAGAGGGGTATTGATTAGAACCCATATCCACGATATTGTTATTACGCTCATATTGAACAGGGCGCGATGTATCGAAAGCCTTCAAAGCCTCGTATGCTCTTACAAAGTTTACACCGGGACCGGCTTCATTACCCAACGACCATATTACAACCGAGGGGCGGTTCATTGTAGCGTACGCCATCTCCATTACACGTGCAATGTGTGCATCACAAAACTCGGGAACGTGCGACAAAGAGGCATCTCCATAATAATACTCATGGCTCTCTATGTTGGCCTCATCCTCCAAATAAATACCATATTTATCACACAGATAGTACCAATAGGGAGCATCGGAATAGTGCGCACAACGGACATGGTTTATATTACCTTGCAACATAAGCATAACCTCCTTATGCATCTGTTCACGTGTAACGGCATGTCCACGTTCCAAACTTGTTTCGTGTCGGTTCACACCTTTCATTTTAATTGGCTTGCCATTCAAGTAATAATAACGACCTGCCAGACCGAACTCATCGTCTTCGGCTTTTGTGTCGCGTATTTCCACTTCGCGGAAACCTATATATGTCGATGCAGTTTCTACAACCCTATTCTTTTTATCGAGCAATTGCACTACCAATGTATATCGGTTAGGAGCCTCGGCACTCCACTTTGCCGGATTTTCCACAGCAAGTGCCAAGTGAGTAGTATTTTTTGCACCCGATTCCACCACAGCAACATCGGCAACAGTATTTGCACCGTCAACAACTGTATTTTCATCGCTATACAATGGGTTTTTGTAAAGTTGTGCCTGTACCTTGTATCCTTTCACCTTTTTCTTAGTCAAATTGCGAACGTCTACTGCAATATTTGCAACAGCATCACAATAGTTATCGTCGAGGTCGGTGGTTACACGAACATCGCGTAACTCTACAGGATTAGTAGATGTCAACGATACGGTACGGAAGATACCGGGCAAGCGGAACATATCCTGCGCCTCTAAGAACGATGCATCGCTACTACGATACACCTCTACCGCAACACAGTTTTCACCTTCAACCAAATATTTTGTAATATTGAATGCAGCAAGGTTACGTGAGTTCTTTGAGAAACCAACATACTTGCCATTTATCCACAAATAGAAGAAAGAGTCTACGCCGTCGAAATTGATATAGACCTGACGTCCGTCCCAATTTTCGGGAATAGTAAATGTACGACGATACGAACCTACCTCGTTACGATGTTTATATGTTGTATGATGTTTTGCGGGTTCACGCATTACACCACCTTTCCAGTCGCCGACAGCAACTGTATGTTTGAAAATCACAGGCTGATTTACATAAATGGGAGTTCCATATTTCTGGCTTCCATCCTTTTGCAAACCATACACATTCCAGTTCATAGGAACCTCCACCTTATCCCATGCCGATACATCGTAGTCGGTTTTATAGAAATCGGCAGGTCGTTCTGCCGGATTGGGAACCCAATTAAAACTCCATGTACCGTCAAGCGACATATAATAATCACTGTTTTCGGGTAACACCTTACGAGCGCTCTCAACATCGGCAAAAGTAAAGAACCAACCTTTTGGTTGTTCTTTATTCAAAGATAGTTGTTGAGGAGACTCCCATTCATTACCTGCCGGAGCAGGTACATCGCCATAAGCAAAACCTTTCAAGTTCTGTGCGACGGCAACCGACGACAGCAACAAGAAAAGCAAAGCAATAGAAATAGATTGTTTTCTCATAGATAAGTTATTTTAATATAATAGTTTATGATTATACTTTTGTAAAACCACATTGTGCAAACCTACCGCATTTACAAATACAGCAAGTACAACTTTGCTAAATTACAAAAAAAAACTTAATACACGTCTAAATTCACACTCTTTTTTACCTTAATTAAAATAAACAAATTACAAGCAGCCACAATATATAGTAATTTATATTTACAAACAACAGAGATGTAAAAAAAATAAAAGCCGCGATGCGACTTTTATTTCAAATGGAACATAAAAAAGTTCCAAAAATGCTTTTTGAGGCAGAATTAGTTCTTAGAAGCCTCCAAAGAAGCCTTACGGAAACTCTTCATCATCTTCTCGAGTTCCAAAGAAGCCTTACGTGCACGAGTACCTGCAGCCTTGTTACCTTTCTCTACCTGTGAATTAGCATCAGCCTCAAATGCAGCGTAAACTGCCTGAATGTTCTCAATAAGTTCTTTCATAATATTTTTTGTTAATGGTTTAACGATGCACAAAGATAACAAAAAACATTATAAAAAGTAATTC
>CAZEKX010000056.1:0-13290 GCA_964512955.1 uncultured Bacteroidaceae bacterium | reverse complement strand
GAGTGCTTTTACAAATTTATTTCGTAATGTTGCACTTGCTGGTTGACTCTGCGGGTTTTACAAGAAATTTAAATTGTTCAAGAATAATAAAACTTTTATCCTTTATTTACGAGAAAATGGCTATCTTTGCGAAAATTTTACAGAGAGAAAGATTTGAACCTGATAATAGACATAGGGAACAACAGTACCAAATTCTTCTTTTTTAAAGGTAAAGACCTTATTTTCAAAGGAAGACGCGAAGGCAGTTCTTTTGGTTTCATCGATGAATATGCAAAGCAATTCGAAATAAAAGGGGTGATTATTTCATCGGTGGTAACGCTCGACAAGGAGCAAAAGGAATATATAGAGAACCTATGCGACAAGGTCATTTGGTTTTCAAGTAATACCCAAATGCCTTTAAATATAAAGTACCGTACACCGGAAACATTGGGTAGCGACAGATTGGCTGCGGCAATTGGTGCACTTAGCGAGGCGCCCGGACATAACCTGTTGATAATTGATGCAGGCAGTGCCATTACAATAGACTTTGTAGATGCTGAGGGTTGTTATTTAGGAGGCAACATTTCCCCCGGAGTAAAAATGCGCCTTACAGCATTGCACAATTTAACCGACAAACTACCGTTTGTAAAAAAAGAGGGAGAAGTTCCATCACTCGGATATGACACTGAAACAGCCATACGCAGTGGGGTAATACAAGGTATTTGCCACGAAATAGACGGTTATATAAACGAAATACGCGGAAAATATCCCGATGTTTTGGTTTTTTTAACGGGAGGAGACGAAAAAACATTGATTTATAACATAAAAAATCGCATCTTTGCCGATAAATTGCTTGTTGCGAAAGGACTTAATAGAATTTTAACAGAACATGGCATTAAATAAGAGACTACTCACGATTCTCACACTCCTTGTTATCGTTATCGGTGTATCTGCCGACAACGGTATCAATTCACCCTATTCGCGATACGGCTTAGGAATATTATCAGATCAAAATTTAGGTATTAACCGACAGATGGGAGGTTTAGGTTATGCTCTGCGCTGTAATAGTTATATAAACCTTCTGAACCCTGCATCTATTTCCGAAATTGACTCACTTACAATGCTTTTTGAAGCGGGTTTTTCGTTGCAGAATGTAAACTTCAAAGAGAATGGCAAAAAGATAAATGCCCACAATGCAGGTTTCGACTATTTGGCAATGGAGTTCCGTATACGCAAGGGACTTGGTCTAAGTTTGGGTGTCATGCCCTACTCCAATGTAGGTTATTCATTCAGCAACACCAGCAAGATAGATGAGCACAGAAACAGTATAAACAGTTACAATGGCACAGGTGGAATGTATCAACCCTACATTGCAATGGGATGGAGTCCGTTCAAGGATTTCTCTTTGGGTTTAACCGCATCGTACCTATACGGAGACATATCGCACACTATCAGCAGCACAATAGGCGACGATGCAAATGCACGCAGCAGAGCACGTTACTACAACATAGACGTTGCGAGTTACAAACTCGATTTTGGTGTTCAATACAACACCCGATTCAACGACAAGAACTCGATGACAATTGGTGCTGTGTACTCGTTGGGACATAACCTGAATGCCGATGCATATATCGTAGAGCATACACTCACAAACGGTACCATTGAAAGCGGAAGTAGCGATACCATAAGAATTAAAGATGGATTTAAGATACCTCACACCTTTGGTTTAGGAGTAATTTACAACTATGGAACACACTGGCGCTTTGGCGCCGACTACACATACCAAGGTTGGGGTTCTTCGGACTTCTTTGGGGATGACAAAGGTATAAACCGTAGTAAGATATCATTGGGAGCAGAATACTCCCCCAACAGAATATCGCGCAACATTCTAAAGATGATGAACTACCGTGCAGGTCTCTACTATGCACAGCCATATACCGAAGTAAACGGCAAAAACGGTTGTGAGGAGTACGGAGCAAGCATAGGATTCTCCATTCCAATAAGAAACAACTATAACGCTCGTTCCATGTTACACCTTTCGGGACAATTCATACACATGAAGCCCAAAAGTGCCGGAATGATTGAAGAGACATATCTGAGAGTAAATATAGGAATAACATTTAATGAGAGTTGGTTCAACAAGATAAAGGTAAAATAAAATAATATAATCTAATATCATGAAAAGAAGCATTTTAACACTATTCGCATTTGTATCGTTGTGCGCATTTGCTCAACACGGTATTGTAAACGACAAGCGCTATGGTTTAACCGAAGAGGACAGTATCAACTGTATTAACAACATCAGTAACTACACTGTAAACCTTAAAAACAAATCATACGACATTGCTTATCCCTACTGGAAAGAAGTATTCACAAACTATCCTTTGGCAAGTGTAAACCTTTACTATCATGGTCCCACACTGTTAAAGAACCTAATTGCAAAAACAACCGATGAACAGAAGAAAAATGAGTACATCAGTGAACTCATGAGTGTCTACGACCAGCAGATAAAGTACCTCGACAAATTGCAGGGACTTACAAAGAGTAAATTGTCCATGGGTAACATCATTGGTAAAAAAGTAATGGACTACATTAAATATATCCCTAATGCCAATGCCGATTCCGCTTACAACATGCTTGCACAGTCTGTGTCATTAGAAAAGGGAATGTCTGAGTACTACGTAACCCAACAATTCATGAAATACTCTGCAATGCAATACAAGAAGAATCCTCAACAACATGGCGAGCAGATTATTCAGGACTACTTGGATGCATCGGTTTACATTGTAGAGGTACTCGATAAATATAATGCAAACATCGAGAACTATAACCAGAAATATCAGGAGTTGCAAGACCCCAACGACAGTATAAAAGCACAGCAAGTTGGCAAGCAGATTGACCAAGCACGTATTGCACGTAGCAACATAGATGCATACTTCATTAACAGTGGTGCTGCATCATGCGAGGACCTGAACAATATTTATGCAAACAGCATAGATGCACACAAAGACGATATCACATATCTGAACAAGGTTATCGCAGTAATGAGTATGCTTAAATGTACCGACCAAGATGCTTATCTCACTGCGTCGGAATATGCATTGGCAATAGAACCTACATCAAAAGCAGCCATGGGTTGCGGTTTCCGTTATTTCAAGAGAGGCGATATTGACAAGGCACTCGAACTATTCGACCAGGCTATTGAACTTGAGACCAGTGTTACCAACAAAGCCGAGTTGTGCTACAAGGTTGGCCAGGTATACTTCAGCCAGAAACAGTACGCAAAAGCACGCACCTATGCTCAACGTGCAATATCTTTGAACTCTAAGTTCGGAGACCCATACATCCTTATTGCACAGTGCTACGCAGCTGCACCCAACTGGAGCGACGACAATGTGAAGAACGGATGTGTTTATTTTGCGGCAATAGACAAATTGCAACGTGCAAAAGCAATAGACCCCACAGTGCAAAAGGAGGCAAACAAACTCATTGCATCGTATTCGGCATGTACACCCTCTAAGGAGGACCTCTTCATGAGAGGATTGACAAACGGAACAAAAATAACCATTGGCAGTTGGATAAATGAAACAACTACAATCAGATAATAAAAACATTCACAATACAAGTACAACAATTGCCGGATTGGCAATTGTTGTACTGTTTTTTCTTTTTTCCTGCAACGACAGTAAAAAACATATAACAGCACCGTTGGAATCCCCCGACTCAATATCGGTTATAAGTACATACGGTGTTTCAACACTTATAAGCGATTCCGGACGTATAAGTTACAAGATAGATGCCGAGGAGTGGCTCATGTTCGAGAAACGCAATCCACCCTATTGGGCATTCGAAAAAGGAGCATATCTGGAAAAATATGATAAAGAGATGCAGGTTGAAGCAACCCTATCGTGCGACACTGCATATTTCTTTTCAAAGGCTGAACTATGGCAACTCATTGGTAATGTATACATAGAAAACCAAAAAGGAGAAAAGTTCTATACCGACATGCTCTATTGGGACCAAGATAGTGGATATATATACTCCGACAGTTATATAAAAATAGAACAACAGGAACAAATAACAGAAGGACGCGGTTTCAATTCAAACCAAAGCCTTACAAAATGGCAAATACTAAACACCGAGGGAATTTTCCCTATCGAGGAATAGTAACCGTTTCTAAGAACAATGACAACAACAATATTATTTCTAATAATAACCATTCTCTTTTCTGCACTATTTTCAGGTATGGAGATAGCCTTTGTGGCATCAAACAAATTGCTCATGGGTATCGACCTTAATGGCAGAACAATAACATCGTATGTTATAAACAGATACTACTCCAACAGTAATAATTTTGTATCGAGTCTGCTGGTTGGCAACAACATTGTCCTGGTTATATATGGTATGTTGATGGCAAAACTGCTTGCCGCACCGTTAGAGAATATAACACAGAGTGCTTCGATACATCTTATTTTAGAAACTGTAATTTCTACAATAATAATAATATTCACAGGTGAATTTATTCCAAAAGCGGTATTTAGAATAAACCCCAACGGTGCATTAAAACGTTTTGGAGTATTAATGTATCCCATATATATATTGCTCTATCCGTTGGCACGTTTCACAACATGGTTATCGTGTCTCATATTGCGAATATTCAGTATAAAGATTGGTAAAGAGGTTCGCGACACAACATTCAGCAAAAATGAACTAAACAATCTTATACAAAGCAGTATAGAGAATGCAAAAGAGGAAGAAGAGACCATTGACAACGATGTGAGGATATTTCAAAATGCGCTTGATTTTTCCGATATAAGAGTACGCGACTGCTACATTCCACGTACAGAAATAGATGCGGTGGAAATTAATACATCCATAGAGGAATTAAAATCGATGTTCATTGAGTCGGGACATTCAAAGATAATTGTCTATAAAGAGAATATCGACAATATCATTGGTTACATACACTCATCGGAACTATTCCGCAGTGGTGACAAATGGCAGAAAAAGATATGCAAAATGCCTATTGTACCCGAAACCCTGCCGGCACAAAAGTTGATGCGTACACTAATGCAACAGAAGAAATCGCTTGCAGTGGTTGTAGACGAGTTTGGTGGCACATCGGGAATTATTTCGTTAGAGGACCTGTTAGAAGAGATTATTGGAGACATCGAGGACGAACACGACAACACAAACCACATTGCAAAACAACTCGACAACGACGAATATTTGCTATCGGGACGTCTCGAAGTAGAAAGAATAAACGAACTGTTTGGTTTGGAACTACCAGAATCGGACGAGTATCAAACATTGGGCGGATTCATTCTTGCATACCACCGACGATTCCCACAACTGAACGAAACTATCACTATAAATAATTTTCAGTTCCGCATAATAAAACAACGCAGCATGAAAATTGAACTTGTCAAGTTGAAAATATTGGAATAAGAAAAAATTATTGGCAACGCACAGAACACAGCATCATTTTTTTGTTACAACATAGCAATAAATTAAAAGCATTTTTGTAACTTTGCCACGTTTGATTTGCAAGAAAAAATAATAAAAACAATAAAAAAATAAAAAATTATGGCCACATTACAAAAGTTGCGTAACACAGGTCCTCTTCTCATTATAGTTGTGGGACTTGCATTGTTCGCTTTTATTGCCGGAGACGCATGGAGAATACTTCAACCCCATCAGGGTTCACAATCTGTCGGCACAGTAAATGGAGAGGAAATCTCTGCAATCGAGTACCAGGATATGGTAGAGGAGTACATGAACATCATGAAACTCGTTCGCAACAATGCTACTCTTAGCGAAGAAGAGCAAGCACAAGCAAAAGATGATGTATGGAACACATACATTCGTACTCAAATCATTAAGAGAGAGGCAGACAAGTTGGGTCTCATGGTTACCGATGCCGAACTTGAGAGTATTATTAAGAATGGTACTGATCCCATTCTGCAACAGACTCCTTTCTATAATCCTCAGACAAGAAAATTCGATGCCGATGCTCTTAACCAATTCCTTAGTGAATATGACAGAAACAAGGACAATCAGGATTTCTTGGCACAATATCAAGGTCTTTATGACTATTGGATGTTCATAGAGAAGAGCATTATAGACAATGCTATTGCACGCAAATACCAGACATTGGTGGTTAACTCAATTATCGCCAACCCCGTTGTTGCAAAAAACAACTTCGAGTTGAACAACAACACATTCGATATTGAGATTAAGGCTGTACCCTACACAGCAATAGCAGACAGCACTGTTTCTGTAAGCAGTTCTGACATAAAGAAACTCTACAACGAGCAGAAAGAGCAGTACAAACAACTCGCTGAGAGCCGTAACATCAAATATGTAAGTTACAAGGTTACACCCAGCCCTGCCGACCGTGCAGAACTGCATAAAGAACTTGCAGAGTATGCCGACTCTTTGAAGGCTGACAATGCCGACTATGCAACACTTGCACGTATCTCTTACAGCACAGTACCCTATAGCCCCTTGGCTTGGGCAAAAGATGCATACCCCGAGGAGGTGCAGTTACGTTTAGACTCAATTAAACCCAATCAGGTAGTAGGTCCCATCTACAACCAGTCCGACGACTCATATACCGTATTCAAATATTTGTCGAATGAGACTGTTGCCGACTCTGTTCGCTACAAGGTATTGTACGTAGCAGCAAAAGACGAGGCAGCAACACAAGCACTTACCGACAGTTTGCTAAACGTTCTCAAAGGTGGTGCCGACTTTAAAGAGGTTGCAAAGAAATATGGTCAAGAGGGTGAAGAGGTTTGGTTGACATCGGCACAGTACGAGGGTATGCGTGTACAAGAGAACGATGTTGAGTTCCTAAACACACTTCTCGGCGCCAACACCAACCAATATGCAGTAATGTCTATTGAGGGATTGCCCAACAAAATTATCTACATGGTAACAGAGAAAAGAAATCCCGAGACAAAATACAATGCAGTGGTACTGAGACGTACAACACAGTTTAGTTCCGACACATACAATGAGGCATACAACAAGTTCAGCCAGTTTGTTGCGTCATGCAAGAATATCGAGGACCTCAATAGCAAAGCCGAGGAGTTCGGATACCGCGTAATGGAGCAGAATAATATTTTCACATATGCACACAATGTCGCTAATGTCGCAGGAACACGCAATGCACTTCGTTGGATATTCTCCGACGCTCAAGAGGGTGAAGTTTCACCCCTTTACGAGTGTGGCAACAACGACAACCTTTTGGTTGTAGCACTCACAGGAGTAAACAAGAAGGGTTATGTAGACATGGAGACCATAGAACTCTCATTGCGTACACAAGCAATAAAAGACAAGAAAGCCGAGAAGATTATCGCTGACATGCAGGGTAAGAACTTCGACGAAATCAGTAGCGTAAGCAATGTAAAAGAGGATGCTGTAAAACGTATTAACTTTGCATCTCCCGCATACATAAAGGTTACATCGAGCAGCGAGCCTGTTATCAGTGCTGCAGCAGCAAAGATGAACGTAGGCGAGGTAAGCGCACCTATCCAAGGCAAGGGCGGTGTATATGTTATTAAACTTACAGCAAAGAATGCTAAAGAGAATAGCACATACAATGCAAAGGCTGAAGCAAACAGTTTGATGATGCTTGGCCAGCGTAGTGCATCACTCATAATGAACGACCTCTACGAGCAGGCTGAGGTTGAAGACAACAGATACTTGTTCTTCTAAGTAAGATATTTATCCTTTATACATCGCAGGCTTTGAGTTAACTCAAAGCCTGCGATGCTTTACCACGGTAATTGATATCTCGCTGCAGGCGTCCTAAAAGAGGAATTGACTGCGTCCATCCCTGTGCCGCAGCAGGTGTCCCTGCATCAAAAAATAAAAGAGAAACTCAAGTAAACTTGGTTTCTCTTTTATTTTTTGATGCGGAAAGGGAGGGATTCGAACCCCCGGTACCTCTCAGTACGTCGGTTTTCAAGACCGGTGCAATCGACCACTCTGCCACCTTTCCAATAAAAATAGTCGTTAAACAATATGGTCGTCTTTCGTTTAACGGTGCAAAGGTAGCACATTAATTTGTAACTACAAAATATTTCCGCAAAAAAATGAATAGTAAAAAAAATCAATAACGTAATCCGTTATTGATTTTTTTTACTATTCAAAACTACGCAGAATGGCTATTTCCTCTGCCCATCGACTCTCATCGGGGGTCTCAAGAATTATTGGAATATCATTAAAACGGCTATCCTGCATGAAACGGCGGAAAAAGTCCATACCCAATAAACCCAGACCAATACTCTCATGCCTATCAACACGAGAACCAAGTGGTTTCTTTGTATCGTTCAGATGGATTGCCTTAAGATAGTTCAGCCCCACGACACTGTCCAACTGCCCGAAAGCACCATCGTAATCGGCAACAATATCATACCCTGCAGAATAGAAATGGCAAGTATCGATACAGAAACCTACACGTTCTTTATCGTTTATACGGTCTATGATGTAACGTATCTCTTCGAGCCTGTTACCAACATTACTACCTTGCCCTGCCGTATTCTCAATAACGGCAGTAACACCCGATGTCATGGAGAGTGCAAGATTTATGTTTTCTGCGATTCTGTCGAGACACTCCTCTACCGATATTTTATTTAAATGACTGCCTGGATGAAAATTCAACATCTTAAGTCCCAATTGTTCGCAACGTTTCATCTCGTCGATAAATGCGGCCCTGGACTTCTGCACCCCTTCCTCTTCGGGACTGCCAAGATTTATCAGATAACTGTCATGAGGTAATATATAAGAAGGGTCGAAACCTCCTTTTACACAGTTTTCCTTGAATTTTTTCATACTCTTGTCGGTGAGAGGTGCCGACACCCACTGTCGTTGATTTTTTGTAAAAAGTGCGAAGGCGTTTGCTCCTATTGCCATAGCATTGAGTGGTGCATTCTCTACCCCACCGCTTGCCGACACATGCGCACCTATGAATTTATTCTGTTTCATTATAATATTACTTAAAAATGTATCGACAGACACAAGCGACATGTTTGATTTATCGTTGCACCTATCGATACATATTACTTAACGCTTACAAGAAGCACTTTATAACTTTACTCTGCGGACTCTGCCATAGGTGTAACCTTTGCAAAGAGTTTATTGCTACCACGCAACAAGTTACGTACCTCACTTAACAACTCATGAGATTCCTGTATAAGGTTCAGATATACAAAGTCCATTCTAAGACTACCCATATTCTTATGCAATCGTATAGTTTGAGTTTTACGAAGAGTTGCAAGTGCATGTTTTAAATCCTTTGCACGTTCCGAAACCTCGTCAGCAATACTGTAATCACCTGTTGCTATTATCTGGTTTATGTCGGCAAGAACCTTGTACACACCTTCGCAGAATGGAGTAAATTCCTTGATATACTCTTTGGAAAGAGGACTGAAACTATTCTCGGTGTGCTCCTTAATGGGTTCTCCTATACGTGTAAGCGTGTTGAGCATCTGTTGGCAACTGTTTGTACAAAGGTGATACCATGTACTGCGCTCAAATGCCAAAGACTCATCGATGCGTTGCAGGCCTCTTGTCTCGAAACGACGCATCTTCTTCATAAAGTTTTTCTCATCAATAATCTTTATAAGAGATGCACGTAAAGGTCTCAGTTCATCCTTTGCAAAAGAATCGTACAGACCTTTATAGGTGTCTGCCGAGAATGACAATGTTCTTGTGAGTGTCTCGGCTGTATGTTCTTTGAGCAAAGACCAAACTTCGTCTTTATCCTCTGATGACATTATTATACGTGTTCTGACATCCTCTTGCTCTTTTTGTTGTTTTTTCTTATAACGTATATGGCTGTGCACAAGCAGATATACAACCAGAGCAATCATTATGAACATTGCCGGCATACCACCATAATACATAATAGAAGCCACGCATGCAGCAAGAATAAATGCGGCACCTGCTGTGATGAACCATCCGCCTACCACCGAAACAACACCTGTTACTCTATAAACAGCACTCTCACGCCCCCAGGCACGGTCGGCAAGTGAAGAACCCATACCCACCATAAATGTTACGTATGTTGTAGAAAGAGGCAACTTTAACGATGTACCTACAGCAATGAGCAAACCTGCTAGCACGAGGTTCACCGATGCACGCACAAGGTCAAATGCGACATCATCACGCTCCTCCAACGGACGGAAACGTTTATTAATCCACTCTTTTACTCTATTGGGGGTATTGCGCGAAATACTGTCGACAAACTTTGTTGTTACGCGAACCATATTACGTGCAATGGGAGACGAACCGAACATATCGTTCTCTTCGTTCTTTTGCGTCGTTAGGTTTATGGATGTTTGCAACACCTTACGAGCCTTCTCGCTGGTACACAAAGCAAAAACCATTACCGCACCGGCACCAATAAGGAAGTAAACAGGTGTTTTTGCCGACCCTGTAAGAGATGTCATAACAAATGCGTCGGGGGCAACACCGGCTGCGTTGGCACTGAAATCCTGATACGAAGACAAACCAGCAAGCGTAACACCTATAAAGTTCACCAAATCGTTTCCTGCAAAAGCCAAAGCCAATGAGAATGTACCAACAAGAACCACTATCTTAAGTACATTAACTTTGCACCAGTGCAACACTTGCATAAGTACTGTAAAGAAACAGAACGCACCAACCATTAACAAACCTGTATTTTCATCAATAAAGGTTTTTATATCGGTAGAAATCAATGTACTGCCTTTCAGACCCTTTATGAGCATAAAGTAAATGATTGAGGTTACAGCAATACCACCAAAGATACCAATTTTGGAACCGAGATTACGGCGATAATGGAAAGTGAAAATAAGACGCGATATCCATTGAACTACAAGACCGAACACAAATGCTATTGCAACCGACAAGAAGATTGATATAATCATTGTCAGAGCCTTATCTGTGTTCAAGAGATCCATGAAACTACGTACCATGTCGGCACTTTCGGCAGGGAAATTGCCAGTAATAGATTTTATAACTGCTATTACGCAGGCTGCACCCAACAACTCGAACACCATAGATACAGTTGTAGATGTTGGAAGACCCAAGGAGTTAAAGAGGTCGAGCAAGAATACATCACTGATAACTACCGCAAGGAAGATGCACATAACCTCGGAAAAATAGAAGAATTCCGGATGGAAAATACCATGACGTGCAATATCCATCATACCACTACTGAAAGCAGCACCGATAAATACACCGACTGAAGCCACTATGAGCACATGTTTTAACTTTGCAGCCTTACTACCTACCGCTGCACTCAAAAAGTTTACGGCATCATTGCTAACTCCGACCGTAAGGTCTATGATTGCCAACATGAACAAGAAGCCGATAATTAGCATATAAGCTATTTCCATAAATCAAACGTTTTGTATATTCTGTGTTTATAATCAATCTATTAACATTATTATATCTATTTAATAACGTTCATTTGCAAAGTTTGATAACGTTCAAAAGTACAAAGTTAAACCAAACATGTTTCATAATTATTACAACTGTAATAAAATTTTAACAGAGCAAAAATATAAAAACAATTCTCAATAACAAATATTAAGAATATAAAAATGAGACAATCTTCTAAAAATTCTTTTAATGAACCTAAAGATTGCCTCATTAACACTCCATTTATTATAATAATCAGAAGTCGTACCTTGCCATGATGTTTATTCTATTGGCATTATACTTGTCTTTATCGAAGTCGGTTCTCCAACCATGCAGATACTCGATACCCATTTGCAGATTTTGACTAAGTTTTGCAAACATATTCACCGCCAGATACTGCCCACGTTTGTAGTTATTTGGATTTCCCGATCCGTAACCTTTTCTGGAACTTATGTTGCTCTGGCTATATGTTGCCGAAGCAAAGACACCGGGAGCAATGTTGTATTGTAAACTTGCAAACCACGCGTTGGTAAGCAACATAGTCATTCTTCCCGGGTCATCGGGCACAGGAACTATATCGGTACCGATATTTGAAACATCATTAATTAATGAGCCTATACCTTCGCCAATAGTGAATTGTCCGCTCATTTGAAAATCACCTAAGGTAACCAAAGCACTTGCCTGAGCACCCCAACCAACTTTCTGTCGTTCAGAATTATTCACCAGATTACGATAGGATATATCGCGCACAATACCACCCACACGCACGTGTGTATCTTTATAGAACTGGTATTTCACAAATATGGGTATATTGGGAAAGCGTTGTGCTCCTACACTGACATAATCGTTCTCACTTGCATTTATATCGGGCGACTCAATACCCAAGCCCATTGAAAGCCCCCAATCGAAAGAGTACTTCAATGCAAGTTGGGTGGCACGATAATAAGTCATACCGCAAGGGCCGGCATTATCGACTGTAGCAGGATAGGCAGCCAAATCCATAAAACTGCCGGTTGTATAACCAAGTGTTACATATTTAGCACTCAGATAGGCATGTAACAGATGAAACGTTTTACCACTGCCACGCCAATCTCCGGCTGTATAAACAAAAAAATCGCCTAACAAACGACTGCGACCAACCAACTTCATGAATACAGTCGAAGTGGTTATATCCATTTGATATTGGCTCGATGGCCCCTTATCACGTTGTATATCCGACGGTAAGAAGTCGATATTGTCGACAATACCATCGAAGTCGTATTCGGCTCTTGCCAACACATAACCTCCAATACCAAGGCCCCACTTACCCTCTCTGTCGGTAAGCACAAAACGCGGTGCTCGCGGGTCGCGGAAATACTCTCCCTGCGTGTTATAGAAGATTTGTACTATTTCGGGCGCAGTATTTACCGTTTCGGTAAAACTATAAACCGTTACAGGGGTATCATTCACACGCGCCCATCGTTGAGCATCAACAGATTGCGTACACAACGCAACACACACAATTGCAATTGCAGTTTTTAAACATTCTCTCATAACTCTGTTTACTTAAAGTTTACAGTGGTAAAACAATGCAATAAGAATAAATGTTTCAACAGATAGAAGAAGTGGCAAAATAACAGGAACTAGTCAGAGAAAAAAATCTTAGATTTCATTCAATGAATAATGAACTTATAAGAGACGTTCTGTTATCATCAGTTTATTGCTGTATTTTAAAAGGTGAGCACTTCATTATCTAAATATACTATTACATTATAGTTTAAATTGTTTGCCTAAATAGACATTTATTATTTACTTTTAGTAAATTATAGGGCATTTTCACCTGCTTTCTAAGATTTGCCAACAATATGCAAAACATTGTGTTTTAGCGTATTTTGGCAAATTTTCTTTTCTTGTGAT
>CAZEKX010000055.1:256-13371 GCA_964512955.1 uncultured Bacteroidaceae bacterium | reverse complement strand
AAGATGTCTACGCACAAGCGTAAAAAAAGATTGAGAAAGAACAGACACAAGAGCAAATAAGTAAATGTCTGAACAAACACAAAAAACAAACTTGCAAGAGCATAATAAAAACTTCAAGTTTGTTTTTTGTTTTAGGAAAGAGGTAAAAGACCTCACCTCGGTAAAAGAGGTCTACGACTAAATCAAAAAAAAAATATTGTGACAAGCGAACTTATTGTAAATGTTCAGCCGAACGAAGTTGCCATTGCCATTACAGAAGACAAGCAATTGGTTGAAATTCAAAAGGAAGAACAGACAGCATCCTTCTCTGTAGGCAATATATATCTGGGACGTATAAAGAAGATTATGCCCGGATTAAATGCCTGCTTTGTAGATGTGGGTTCCGATAAGGAAGCATTCCTGCATTATTTAGATTTAGGTACGCAATTTTTCTCTCTACAAAAATACCTGAAACAGGTTGTAAGCGACAGAAAAAAGACATTTCCCATTTCAAAGGCAACAATTATGCCCGAGAAAGAGAAAGATGGCAACATTTCCGATGCTCTGCAAACAGGAGATGAAATTCTGGTACAGGTAACCAAGGAACCTATTAATACAAAAGGACCACGTTTAACATGCGAGTTATCCTTTGCCGGACGCTATTTGATTCTTATTCCGTTTGAAGACAAAGTTTCGGTATCATCAAAAATTAAATCGCCCGAAGAGCGCACACGACTTAAGCAGTTACTGCAAAGCATAAAACCAAAAAATTTTGGTATAATAGTACGTACTGTAGCAGAGGGCAAACGAGTAGCAGAACTCGACAACGAATTACGCCTACTGGTGTCGTATTGGGAAGAACTTATTTCCAGGACACAGAAAGCCACAAAACCTCCAACACTTGTACACGAGGAGTCTAATAGAACTGTAGCACTTTTGCGCGACCTGTTTAACCCTTCGTATGAAAGCATTCATGTAAACAATCAAGAGGTTTGGAAGGAGATTAAGAACTATGTATCACAGATTGCACCCGAACGTGCCAATGTCGTAAAACTCTACAAAGGCGAATTACCTATTTTCGACCATTTCGGCATTACAAGACAGATTAAATCTTCGTTCGGCAGAATTGTATCGTTCAAAGGAGGAGCATATTTGGTTATAGAACACACCGAAGCCCTCCATGTAGTGGATGTAAACAGTGGTAACAGAATGCGTAACAAGGCAAACAATCAAGAAGAGAATGCACTAGAAGTAAACCTGGGAGCAGCCGATGAGTTGGCACGTCAGTTACGTTTGCGAGATATGGGTGGTATAATTGTTGTCGATTTTATTGACATGGACAGGTCGGAGCATCGCCAAGCATTATATGAGCGCATGTCGCAGAACATGGAACACGACAGAGCAAAGCATAATATTTTGCCACTTAGCAAATTTGGTTTGATGCAGATAACACGCCAAAGAGTACGCCCTGCCATAGACATGCCAGCAGAGGAGAACTGCCCAACATGTCATGGAAAAGGAAAGATACAATCTTCGGTATTATTTACAGAGACATTAGAGAGTAAAATAGACAATTTGGTAAACAACATAGGAGTACGCAAATTCAGCCTGCATTTACACCCCTATGTAGCGGCCTATATAAATAAAGGAATTATTTCCATTTACCGTAAATGGAAACTCAAATACGGTTTTGGAATTCGCATTATTCCCAATGAGAATCTAGCCTACTTGGAATACCATTTTTACGATGGTGCCGGTAAAGAGATTGACATGAAAGAGGAAACAGAAATTAAGTGATTGTAATTGTATCACTTCACACAAAAAGAGAGATTGGTTACCAATCTCTCTTTTTGTGTGAAGTGGATATCCAAATATAGAATTAAATTCCTAAAGCCTTCTTCATATCAGCAATAGCCTCATCAGCCTTTGCTACAGCCGCCGCATAATCATCACGACCTGCCATGGAACCCTTAGCCTCCATGTAGAATTTTATTTTGGGCTCTGTGCCCGAAGGACGAACAGAAACCTTGTTGCCACCTGCAGTAAAATACTGCAACACATTAGAAGTCTCCGGCATATCCAAATCGCTTACATTGCCCTCGCCATCGGTCTGTTTCAAAGATTTGTAATCCTTGTAAATAACAATTTTCTCACCTGCCATCTCTTTGGGAGGATTAGAACGGAAATTCTCCATCATCTGACGGATTTCGTCTGCACCACTCTTTCCGGGCTTAACAACGTTCACTGTAATCTCTTTTGAGAAGCCATACTCAACATATATATCCATAAGCATCTCATAGAGACTCTTTCCATTATCTTTAGCCCAAGCGGCAACCTCGGCGATAAGGCTACATGCCGAGACTGCATCTTTATCGCGACAGAAATCTTCGGCCAAGAAACCGAAACTCTCTTCACCGCCACCAATATACTTAGCAATACCTTCGTTATCACGAATAACCTTAGCAATCCACTTGAATCCGGTATAACAGTCGTACATCTTAAGATTATTCTTCTCCGCTATATTCTTAATGACTTCGGTTGTTACAATTGTCTTAACAACAAACTCCTTACCGGTCATTTTGCCCAATTTGGTATATTGAGTAATGATATAATAGAGGAAAATCATACATGTCTGGTTTCCGTTTATTATAACCCACTCACCCTTGTCATTTTTACATGCAATGGCAAGACGGTCGGCGTCGGGGTCGGAAGCCATTACAAGGTCGGCATCTATTTTCTTTGCAAGATCAATAGCCATGGTCATAGCCTCGGGATTCTCGGGGTTGGGCGAAACCACTGTGGGGAAGTTTCCGTCCTTAACCATCTGTTCCTCAACACAATGTATATTCTCAAAGCTCCAACGACGCAAAGAAGCAGGGATGAGAGTACGTCCGCAACCATGAATAGGAGTATAGACAATCTTTAGATTCTTATGACGCTCTATTACATCGGCATCAATGATAAGTGTTTGAACTGCATCGAGGAATGCATTATCAACCTCTTCACCTATAACCTCTATAAGTGCAGGATTACCTTGGAACTTTATATCTTCAACCTTTACACTCTCCACATGTTTAATTGTATTTACATCGTGCGGCGAGAGCATCTGCGCACCGTCGTCCCAATATGCTTTATAGCCATTATACTCTTTAGGATTATGGCTGGCTGTGATATTCACACCACTTTGACAACCCAAATGGCGAATAGCGAAAGAGATTTCGGGAGTAGGACGCAAATCCTCGAAAAGATATACCTTTATTCCGTTTGCCGAGAATATGTTTGCTGAAATTTCGGCAAAAAGACGGCTGTTGTTACGACAGTCGTGACCTACCACAACCGATATTTGCTCCAAATCTTTAAAACATTCGTTGAGATAATTGGCAAGACCTTGAGTAGCCTTACCTACGGTATATATATTCATACGGTTGCTACCGGCGCCCATAATACCACGCAAACCACCGGTACCAAACTCCAAGTCCTTGTAAAAAGCATCGATAAGAGGAGTTTTATCCTCGTTATCCAACATTGCTTTAACTTCATTGCGAGTTACCTCATCATACGCAGGAGAGAGCCATTCATTTGCCTTCTCCGAAACCATTTTAATTAAATCCTGTTCCATAAGTCATTATATTATAAAAGTTATAGGCGTTCTAAAATACAACTTTACATTGCAATGCGGTAAAGATATGGAAATATTTTTATTTTTCAACAGGAATAAGATATTTATCTCCTGTTTGATTAATAATTTGTTTAATATACTCCTGGGGATAGCCCGGACGCTTGACAGGTGCACCCAAGCCGGTCTCGGTTCTTTCGAAGCGACCATTTTTTTCGGGTTTAACAACCAAATCGTTATATTTGACAATTACATACTCCCCAAATTGTTTCCATTCAAAGAGAGCCTCTTCGGCACTATTGCAAGTAAATTCTTCCAATAAATTCAAAGCATGCCTTGGAGATGATTTCATAGACGCAACAGCCTCTTGTTCCACCACTTTGCTACGTTCATATATTCTGGTTTCCAACTCACTCTGCACACGCTTTAAGTCATCGACTACCAACGAATATTTTGGATATATCATGTTAGAGACCCAGTTAAATACCCAAAACGAAGATTTCCATGAGAATGTTACAGGGTCGGCATTTTTTGCAGAGTAACACTCGGGAACGGTTCTTGTGGAACAATATACCGGAGTATAAACCACCATATTGGCATCATCGGTACCAAACCACAATACTCCTCCTACAGGATTCGGCAGATGTTGGCGCATTTGTGCAACAAAAGTAAAGGCTGTTTGGAATGTAGATATCGGACGCTCGTTAAAATACTCCTTGCCTTCATATTTAAAACTGAGTGGCGATAAACGGTAAGGCATGTTATAGATACCACCACCCAAATCTTTTGTAACATCGAACGGAGTACCTTCGTAATGGTCGCGCATACCACGTTGAACATCCTGCAATGTTATAGTAGCCTTGGGTTTAAGATAGAGAGGCATTGGTGTTGCTTTGGCGTCGCCAGAAGCCCATGCCACATATTTATCCATATTTTCATTGGCAAACATGTTAAAGAAACTCCATACACGAGCATCGCAGTAACGCAATGCTCCAAAATCGGCAGGACAATAAGCATCGGCAAAACTGAATTCACTGTCTTTACCACTAAAATAACCTTTTTTACGTGCAAATTTAATTACATCTTTAGAATAGAGAACATTCTCCTTGTCTGTCATATCGAATTGACGAATACGCGACTGGTTTGCATGAGCAGATATACAGTCGTCGGGGATACGTACTGCAACCCAGACTGTTCCCTTTTCATCGCCTTTACCTATCATTTCCAGAATCCAAGCCTCGTTAGGATCGGCAATAGAAAAACTCTCTCCCGAACTATAGTAACCATATTTATTGGTAAGAGTTGTCATAATATCTATTGCCTCACGCGCTGTTTTTGAGCGTTGCAAAGCAATATACATGAGACTTCCATAATCAATTATACCGGTTGTATCGACAAGTTCCTCACGACCACCGAAAGTAGTTTCGGCAATTGCCACCTGATACTCATTTATATTACCTATAACATTATAAGTTTCTCGTGCTTGAGGGATTTGTCCAAGAAACTTACCGGTATCCCAATCATACACGTCGAGCATTACCCCTTCGGGATATGAAGCAGCAGGAAAATGTGCAAGGAAACCACTCATACCAAAACTGTCGGCACTATACGAAATAAAAACCGAACCGTCTGCCGAAGCCTTCTTACCTACAATAAAGTTTGTACATGCATCACTCGATGCGAGCAATGTAAACATACAAAACAGTGTAAACAAAATTCTTTTCATACCTTTTTACTTTTTCAATATATTATATTTCTTTCAATTATTGTTTCATTTCCCGTAATGTCCGATACATATAATTTCAGTTTATGTTTTCCGCGTTTTACACCCTCGCGACGCATATCGCATGACAGGCGTCCATTCTTACTGCTATATTCAAACAAGATGAACTTGTCGTCGATACAGCCTTTAAAACTACCCAAACCACTTTGAGAGTCCTTAACCGAGAAAAGCAGTTTACCGTTTGCACTCCATCTCTTTTCAGCCAAAGGTTTTACCACCGGAGCAACCGTATCAACAGCAATATCATAACAACCGAGGATATTTATATTAGCAGTAACCCAGCCATTACTGTACGTACCACCAACCGAATGATATCCCTTCTTTGTTTTCATACGCATATAATATTTCCCGGTTAAAGAATCACAAGGTTCATTAACCTGCAACGACAATGTGGCATTTTGATATAAAGGATATGCAGTGGCACCCAAATCGAAACAACGAGAGATAGAGGTGTTGCCTTTAACCTCACAAACATTAAGTATAGCATTCTCAAACAGTTGTCCTCGAGGAATAGACAATCGCATACCATTCAAATTCACCTCGTTGTTTATGAACCAATAAAGGTAATCGCCCGTGAATTCCCTAAGTGAAGGTATAGAGTCCTGTACCCCTTTTATTGCAAAATTATAATGACGGACATTTCCATGATAATCGGCAAGACGATACTCAACATTATATATTCGTTCTTCGTTCACATTCAACCAACCATTCTCTTCATTGGCCGACAACATGTTTAAAGGGTTATTCTCTAAGATAAATGAACGCATATACCACTCTCCGTCATTGTAATACCGTTCATAATCGAGCCATGCATTTATCAAACGATTTTCACTATGTGAATATGAATCCATGCGACTACCGAAACGTTTTACACTATCGACATACAGTTCTATGGAATAGACACCATAACGATTATTGGTATTGTCCATAAAATCATTGGCATTAAGAGAGAGCCCAACAATACCCCAAACAGGCACCGTATCGGTTACAGCACCATTATTCACATGCATTGTGTATGTACCGGTGGAGCCATTAACCACTCCGCGTCCTTTGTATGGTGTTATGGCAAAAGAGCGTGCTACAGGAGCCTTTGTATCGGTTACATATTGTTTATAAAAGCACAAAGGATTGACAAGTTCTCCGGTGTCTGCCAAACGTACCTCCATGTGCAGATGCGGACCGAAAGAGTATCCGCTATTACCACTTAGGGCAATAACCTCACCGCGTTTAACAGGATATTCCTCGGGGGAAAATTCAATATCGACAGAGAACGTTTCGTTATCATACTGATATTTTCGAACGTCCTCTCCTACCCCCAATAAGAAACGTTCAAGATGACCATGAACCGTTATGTATCCATTATTGTGCTTTACGTAGAGAGCGCGTCCGTAACCACCCGGCGAAACAGTTGCACGCATTATGTAACCATCGGCAGGAGAATGTACAGGTTTTCCTGTTACCCCTTGTGTTTTAAAGTCGAGACCGGCATGAAAATGGTTGGTTCTTAATTCCCCAAAATTACCGCTCAGCAACACCGGAAAGTCGAAAGGTAAGCCCAAAACTCCACTCTGCGAAAACAGCATAGTGAAATTTAGTAAAAAAGCAGATATAAATAACAGACGAATCATATTCCCTTAAAAAACATACGTAATTTAAAATAGATACGTGCTTGCAACATAAAGAGAGGGAAACACCTTTTAAAAGGGATAAAACCAAATTTACACCTCATCAATAACGGCAAGCGATTAAGTTCTATTTTGGAATGAAAGGTTCTTATTCTAGTCAACAATGAATCTTTTTGCATATTGTCGAGACAGTTAATATTACGCCAATAGCATCCTGCCGCCGAAACAACACTCTCCCACAGACGAAACTCAATATTATTTATCAACTCATCGCCGAAGCCCTCCTCAACAAGCATACCTTTAAGGCTGTTCATTGCCTCCATCCAATCGGCAACAAGTATACCCGGATTGTGCGTCATACTTTCGGAATGCTGAAAATAGTAATATATACCACTGCAGAACCTGACATATCCCGAATGAAGATAATGCCGGCGAGTAGTATTATCATCACTGTATAAACGTGCAGATGTATCGAATTGATACTTCTCATACAAAAAACGTCGTGCCATATACAACCCATGAATATCCCAATTCAGGGCCAGTTGCATTGCCTCGGTACCACATAAGATATCTTTATCGCATTTATTTACAAATTCCCACTCACTGCCATCTTTACTGTCGTGATACATTAACCTAAACAAAACCGAAGCAGTATCGGGATGAGTATCCAACACCGCAACAGCCTGTTCTACAGCATCATCCGATAGCCAGTCATCACAATCGACCATCATTACATAATCACCGGTGGAAATCTCAAAAGCCCTATTTCTGGAAACAGCCTGCCCGTAATTCATATCATTGGAAAGATATTTCAGATTACAGTGTTCCTTTGCATAATTTTTTATTAACTGCAAAGAACCATCGGCAGATGCATCATCTACACAAATAATTTCAATATCGGGATAGGTTTGTGCAAACAGAGAATTTAGGCATCGCGACAGCCACGCCTCACCATTATATACAGCAACAAGAATAGAGACCTTTCTCATCTTTTAATCAATATCTTGTTTATAAACCTCTTAACCTTAACCATAGCGGTTACTCTACGACGCAGTATGTAAAAAGAGAACAGAGATGAACATACAATACACAAAATACCAGCCAACCAGTACCACACACCCTCGAGAGATGTTACAGCAAGAACTGTCAGCACCATTATTACACCCTGTGTAAAGAAGTTTTTTATATTTTCCTTAACGATACGGAATTTATATCTCACAAAAGCAAGCCAAAAGACCACACACAATTCCAACAAATATACAAGTACTATGGCAAGTCCCATTCCAAACATACCATACAATTTGTATCCTGCAACAACAAACACCACAAACAAGATATCGTATATTGCCTCTTGCAACAAATATGTACGAGAATCACCTTTTGACAACGAGATATAGCCAATTGGAAGATTTATTGTGCGCACCAGCATGGCAAGCATGGCAACCTGTATCATTGGGAGTGCATCTATAAAAGTATCATTATAAAGCAGGGGTAAAGCCAAAGGAATAAGTACTACAAAGCACAGCAAGAAAGGAGTCTGCAATAACAGATGTATTTCTATTTGTTCATTTACCATTCTGTTTGTAATGAGAGTATCTCTATTAACAGCCGACAAACGAGGATAGTAATCGGAATCGATAGATGCAAACAGCACACCCGGCAATACACCCATCAGAAAATATCCACAGGAAAAAAGTCCAACCACATCGTCATTTCCCAGTTTACGCAACAACTCATACACCAACCAAATGGAGCCAGAGCCTAATATGGCGGCAAAAATATATCCAACTCCCATTTTTATCATGCCAATACCATCCTTAAGGACTCTCAAAGAGAAAATATCTATCTTATACCCATATTTAGGAATAGTATAACACAGATACATAATCATTTGCGATACTGAGACAAGAAAAATAGCAGGTAAGATTCCCGACAAACCGACAAAGATATATAACGGTACAGAAAACAGAAGTCCCAATGAAATTGATATAAAGGAACAGAGAGCGACATCGTTCAACCGTTGTACAGCCTTCAAAAGTGCAAGTTCAGAGCCGGTCACAGCCATAGAGCCAACCGTTACAGCCAACATAACAATATACCAAACATTATACTCCTGCCCACCAAACATAGAATTGCCCAAAAAAAGAGATGCCAAAACGGTGAATAACATGCCAACTATGGTTGTAATAAACGCCCAACTGCGCACAACCTTTATCCAATAGCAAAGCGACTCTTTATCACCCGAATTGTATATTTCGGATATTTGTCGTACAGCACTAAAAGAGAGACTTAAATTAGTACAATCTCCGAGCAAACGTGTTGTACGGTTATAAGTAGCGATAAGCCCTACCCCTACCCTATCCAAGAACTCCGATGCCACTTTATTTATAACCATACCGACAAACAAAGAGACACACTGAATACCACCGAACAGAGCAATATATTTCATTATACGCCCACCGGTATTGTTTTCAGTGTTATCGATATTTTGTTTTGTGTTCATATTGGATTAGAGTACTATTATAACCACCATCATATATTACACATGCTTATAGAATATTTGTGGTTAACTGCAAAGATACAATAAACGAGTGAGATACGTAAAACTTACATAAACATTTTACGGTGCATACATTATAAAAAACAGCCTTTTATCGATAATTTTGTAGAAAAACAGAAGTACTGTAATAAAAACTCCATTTTAGCAATATATTATAACAAGATTTCACTATCTTTGCGGTAAACCGCATATATAAAAGATGAAATTAAGTATCATAGTGCCTGTTTACAAAGTAAGACGTCATTTGCAAAATTGCATTGAAAGCATTTTGCAACAGACATATACCGACTATGAACTTATACTTGTAGATGATGGCTCACCCGACAACTGCGGAGCAATATGCGACCGATACGCCATGGAGTGCGACAAGGTTAAGGTTATACACAAAAAGAACGGAGGGTTATCATCGGCAAGAAATGCAGGTTTGTCGGTAGCACAAGGTGAATACATTACATTTGTCGACGGCGACGACACTGTTGCTTCGGGTACATACTATTACAACATGCGCATATTGCAATCGAACCCCGACATAGACATACTTGAGTACCCGGTTACAGAGCATTATGAATCGCCTCGTAGCAACATCATTTCATTTCGTTCGGAAAAAATTTCGGGAAATGAAAACATATTCACCGATTGGATAAAGCGCAAAGGATATGAACACTGCTACTCTTGGAATAAGATATACCGTTCCGACCTGTTCTACTTTGTACGTTTCCCCGAGGGAGAGGTGTTTGAGGACCTATTTACAACACCCATATTATACGAAAGTTCCAACAACGTATTCTATTCCGACGCAGGTTTCTATTACTATCACGACCGCAAAGAGAGCATCACAAGCAACTACTCTTTTAAGACACTCTTTTTCCGATACAGAAACCTCGTAAACCTATATAAAAAAGTAAAAAATGAATACAAGATGGAAGAGGAGGCACGTGATATACTCTTTAAATGCCTTAATGTACTCACCGAGTTACTTCGATGCTCCGACGGAACAAAGGAAGAGCGCACAAAAGTCTTTAACATGTTAAAAGACGAGAAGTTGCCAATATCTATCCTTTACAAGATGAACATACCTTTAAGAGACAAGGTAAAATATACAACATTCTCACTATTCAATGCAAAGATACATAGCACAATATACGCTATCTTTCGTAAGAAACTATGTTAAGTAAAGAAGAGAGCCCAATGAAGTTTCTTTCCATAATAATTCCCCACTACAATATACCGCAGGAATTATTGGTACGTTGCATAGAGAGCATTCTTGACCAAGGAATTCCCGAGGATTACGAGATAATTGTAATAGATGATGGTTCCGTCGCTCCACCAACCTGGGCAAAGAACAAATACGGCAATATTATAAGAGTTATCGCCAACGAACATACAGGACCCGGAGGAGCCCGAAACAAAGGAATAGAAGAAGCACAGGGCAAATATATTCAATTTATAGACGCAGATGACTGTCTGTGCCCAAACACTCTAAACAACTGTTTAGAGATTATTAAAGTAGAGCGTCCCAAGATATTCCGTTTTCAATACAGGATATGCAAAACCGAATCTGAGGCAAGAAGCAATGTAAAAAGAGACAGCATAAGATACAGCAACACCATAAGTGGAGCCTCTTTCATGGCAGATAACAACCTGCCCGGTTCCCCTTGGACCTATATATTCGAACGAGAGGTTGCCATAAAACATAACATACGTTTTGAAACAAACGTATACCACGAGGACGATGAGTTCAACACCAAGTTACATTACCACGCCACAAGCCTCATAGAGAGCGATGCAATAGTATACAACTACTGCATACGCAAAGAGTCTATAACATCCAATACCAACAAACAATTTGAAGAGAAACGTATTGGAGACCTGTTTTCATTACTAAGCAGATTAAAAACATTCCAAAAGAAGAGAGAAAGCACATCAAACCCGGTACAACAAAAAGGGCTTGACCGCAAACTGACCATGCTGACAGTAGACACAATACTAAATCTCTATTTTGCCGGCAAGAGCGCAAGAGAGATTGTCCGCCTATGCAAAACAGAGTTGGCAGCACTATCGCTCTATCCATTACCAAAGAGAACTTTCTCAATAAAATATAGGATATTCCGAATAACGGCAAACAGCACATTCGGATTATACCTGCTACGTTTGCTGATACCGGCACATAAACCACGAAAAAGATGAAAATACTGCTAATAGGAGAATACAGCAA
Source organism: uncultured Bacteroidaceae bacterium (assembly GCA_964512955.1). Lineage (GTDB taxonomy): Bacteria > Bacteroidota > Bacteroidia > Bacteroidales > Bacteroidaceae > HGM04593. The sequence continues at coordinate 1,593 of CAZEKX010000055.1, read as the reverse complement.
TGTTCATTGGGGGTTAGCCGAGGGGTTACGAGCCCTTGGACACAATGTATGCGTATTAAGCAACGGAGATTTCTGGAAGAACTACAAACGCGACATATCACTGGTGCGTAAAGAGGGTAAGATAGGAGGCATTTCATACCTTCTGAAAGCATACACCCTGCTACCCAAGTTACGCGGTTACGATATTGTACAAATAATAAACCCAATGTTTCTTGAACTAAAAGCAGAGCGAATATATCCCTACTACCATTGGTTAAAAAAGCACAACAAGAAACTATTCATGGGAGCATTTGGCATGGACGCATTCTGGATAGAATATGCCACATCCAAGCCACACAAGTTCAAATATTCCGACTTTAACATAGGCGAAAAAGAGATACTCAACAACTACACCACATCGCAGATAGCCGATTGGAGCAACACCCCCAAAGCCCATCTCAACTATACCATAGCCAACAGTTGCAATGGAATAATTGCCGGAATGTACGAATACTACAAGTCGTACCAAGAGCAGCACAGCAATAAACTGACATACATACCGTTCCCCGTATCATATACCCGCCAAGAACCCCAATACTACACCGAGGAACGCAAGATACGTTTATTTATAGGAATACAACGTAGCAGAAGCATATACAAAGGAACCGATGTGATGTTGCGTGCATTAGAAAAAATACAAAGAAAATACCCCGACGATTGTGAGATACTAAGAGCCGAAAATGTACCATTCGCACAATACGCCCAAATGGTTGAAGAGTGCGACATACTTTTAGACCAAATTTATGGTTATTCCCCCGGCATGAATGCTCTTCTTGCTCTATCCAAAGGAAAGGTCGTTGTTGGAGGTGCCGAAGAGGAGTGCTACGATATATTAGGAGAAAAGAGTTTGCGCCCCATGATAAACGTACACCCAAGCGAAGAAGACATATATAATAAATTAGAGATGCTTATTAAGAACAAAAAACAGATAGCAAGATTACAAAAAGAGAGCATTGCATTTGTAGAGAAGCATCATCACCCACAGAAGGTTGCACAGCAATACATAGATTTCTGGAACAGCAAATAAAAAAAATAGAACCCAAAAGAGTTCTAACTACTGTAGCACCTACGGGAATTAACGAAGTTAATAGACAACGATTGCAGCAAGAGGTCATGCGAAGTGCTGACGAAGGTAGCACAGCATGGGTTGCGATAAGCAAGCGTTGTCAATCACACACCAATAGGCATAAAAAAATAGAACCCAGAAGAGTTCCAACTTCTGTAGCGCCTACGGGAATTAACAAAGTTAATAGACAACGATTGCAGCAAGAGGTCATGCGAAGTGCTGACGAAGGTAG
>CAZEKX010000055.1:0-156 GCA_964512955.1 uncultured Bacteroidaceae bacterium | reverse complement strand
GCATGGGTTGCGATAAGCAAGCGTTGTCAATCACACACCAATAGGCATAAAAAAAATAGAACCCAGAAGAGTTCTAACTACTGTAGCGCCTACGGGAATCGAACCCGTGTTCCATGCGTGAGAGGCATGTGTCCTAGCCACTAGACGAAAGCGCCG
>CAZEKX010000054.1:0-13690 GCA_964512955.1 uncultured Bacteroidaceae bacterium | reverse complement strand
TAAATTATACGTTTACATAAAAATATTTTTCAATAAAATTCAAACAGCTTCTAAGAACATTTACCGGAAAACGTTCACAACCGATTGCCAAGGTATCAAAAGCATCACTACCGTCGGTTCTCGATTCAAGTTTATCCTCTTCGGTTTCGGCAAGTTTTTCACCTCGTTTATCCTTACTGCCATTGTAAACGCCGGCTGTTTCTATGGAGATAAGCAAGTCCTCATTATTCTCACGATTAAAGAATATATGATGTTTTGCACGACCGGCAAGCATGCGATTTATTAATAGTTGCTTTTCCAAATGGTGCATCGGTTTGCCGATGTATGTATCCCGAACAGTCCATCCGTTACGCTGAAAAGCATTTACAATAACCCACTTGAAATCTTCATCATTAACAGCGTAGTTACTGCCAAGAGCAGTACTGTCATAGTAAAAGATAACCTCTTTACGTTTGTGATTACGATAGTATTTGCAGAAATCACCAACAAGTTCAAGCAACTTGCGCTCATACTTCACAAAGAACGATTTAATTACTCTTAACTTGCCATCTATCGGCTGCCCGGCTACAAGCCAGTTGATATTAGCATTATAGTCAAAAGCGACACAAATAGGCAGATGGGTGTCTACATCGGCATCCATCAATGATGATGGTTCTTTTATTTTGTCAAATTGATATTCTAAAGAATCGAGGTATGCAAAATTGGTAGCCGAGTAATAATTACTTTCAGTCAAAGAATTGTAGAATCCATCCTGAGATATCCCTACTCGCTTACACATTACAGAGGTCTGAAAGGTAAGCGGTGGAAGGTCTCGCTTCAACTGTGAGATAAATGCGTCTCCAAGAACAGCCAGGTTATATATAGTGGATGCTTCACGATAATAGACAGCAACAGAGCGCAGTTTGCACAAGTCGCGATTGAGTTGAGTAAGATAAGACCTTGTATATTCAGGAACAGGGCGACCTTCAGATTGTAATTTCCGGACACGTTCCTTAACCTTCCATATCTCATAAACAATACCACGAATAAGGTCTATTGTTTCTTGGTCGCATTTATTCTTGTAGTCTAAGAACCAACTACCCTTCTTTGTCAAAGGCATATCGCTTGTAACGAGCATACCATGATGATAGGAACGATGACCGAAATACTGACGATTACCACGATTGGCAGGAAAGGTTTCATCTTTCAACTGCTCAAAGTCAATAAATTTGCCCTCGTCGATATCCAGGGCATCGAAACTATGTGAGTTCGATGTACCTTGCCTGTCTTGAGAAATAATGAAGCCTATCGATCCATTATAGAACGATAGTACATTCTCATAATTTTCAGGCTTAAAAATAGGTTCTTCCCATCCCCAGGCTTTGGGAGGTCTACAACCTATGCACCAATGAACATTGCGCTTGAAGCCCCATTTTTCCCAATGAACGAGCATCGAAGGAAGAGTATTTGTAAGTGCACGTTTGGCATTTGGCGATACTATTCCTGTTATAGAACGAGGCATACGCTGGAAGTTCCTCAGATTCCATTCAGCGTGTATAACACCCTTGCCAATGGCGCGTCCGGCACAAAGGATCGTATCCTTTGCACCGATATACATTACCTCCTGTTGAATGTCATTAAGATATATTTTCTGCGCCATTTGAAACTACTTTGAAGATATCATCAGGATTAAAGTCTTCTTCCTCGATTTGTATTTCCTCGATATAATCACATTCTTTGCTGTAGTGTTCGATTTTTTTCCTGATAACCTCACGTATGTTTGGAATAGGTTTGAACCCTGCGACCGAAGGATCCTCTGTTGGTACGAAAGCCTGCACAACAATTCGGTCATAATCGAAATTAAGTTCATCCTCTTTGTCGAGTTGAGTGTATTTCGCATATTTATCGGCAGCAGCAGCCATTGCTTTAGCATCCTTATTCATACGTGCAACCTCATAAGCCTCATTTATCATCTCAAGAAAACGGTAGCGATGATAGTCTTTTGAGGTTTTCTGAAACTCTCCCAGGAGAACTTTTAAGATTGAAAGGTCGGCATAAGCCTGCGTTTTCCCCAGTTTGTAATCTTGTTGTAGTTTCAGAACAATCTCCTTATCCTTGACACGAGGGTGTTGCAACCAATAGTTGTAAAGGTCTCGCAGTCGGATGAGATGTTCTTGCGTGGCGGCAGGGAGTCCGGCGCGATCCATATCCAAGGTGTCAGCAAACAAATGTTCTCGAGCAGTATCTATAATTGCAGGCAGTGGCATAGTTGTTATTCAAAGGATATTAGAAACAGTAAACAGAGCCGAGAAGAAGACCCGACTCTGTTTACCTCATGATTATATTACAGAATAACGCCCAAGGATGACAATTCTGCGAGCGTGTCGTCGCTGATGGTGGCACCGGCTTGCTGCATCGTCTCAACACGACCGGCAATCTTTTTACGAAGTGCATCTGCTTTTTCTTCGTTACCTTCCTCTATAAATTTGGTAAGTTTTGCTTTGTTATCGGATATATACTTACGCGCATTGCCAATTTTCGTCGCGAGTTCTGCCGCATCAACAGGATGTTCCTCGGTTTTGATTGGGGAATTATCTTCCTTAACATAGCCATCATAAGCAGCAAGAGCCTTACGATAAGCAATTTCTGTTTCATTAAGAAGTTTTAGTTTCTCATATCGGTCACAGGGTTGCATATTCTCCATGGCCTTGAGTTCCTCAAAGAGGGCCTTAATCTTTGTATAGCGTTCGAAGTTACCATCCCACAGTGCCTGTATTTCTGCCGGCAATTCATCGTGGTCGGCACGCTTTCCTGAATGTTCGCTTTCCGGTGTGATACGTTTTGCCAACTGCACGATGGTCTCTTCTGCTCGAGGAACAATCTCTTTCTGCATACGAATAACATCGGAGATGGTCTTATTATCGAGACGCATACGAAGATATTTCTTTAATTCATACTCAACCTTGCTCATCATTTTGTTGCCACGACGAATAACGTTATGATAGAGTATTCTATTGCGATTGAGTCGTAGCATCAATTCCGCACCGGATGCGATATTTCTTTCGTCAATGGGAGTGTCCAACCAATCCTTAATCTGTAATGTCAATTTTTCATCCATAAATTTAAACTGTTTCTTAAATTAAAAATGTCGGCAGAACTCACAAAGAACGTATTGTAAGAACTGCCGACGATGCATAACAAACACAATTTATTATAAAATGATTAAGCCGTCAGTTCACCGGTTGAAGCGTCGATATCACCATCGTCCGTAACTATCTTACCAACGTAGAAAGGTGCAGGACAGACGTCACTCACTTCGACGGATATTGTAGTACCCGAGGTGTCGGTCTCTTTTGCACCTGAAGTCTGTGCCGGCTTGGTGTGAGTCTCAAACATCTCATTACCAACAACACGATATTTGCCGTTGCGCTGCTGCACAAGATAGACAATATCGTCACAGTTCGCCATGCGACAGAATCCGGTAGCCTCTTCGTCGCATCCGGCATGTTTCAAAGTACATTTGTTTAGGAATGTTTTTGATGGAGCATCACCCTGAGACTCTGATGAAACATCGGAATCTCCTGTAAGCACATCGATACATTTCCATTTGGAATCTGCCGCCAATGTAAAGTCTCCGCTGTAAGTTGCCAAAGCACCCATATCTGTACTCTCTGCACTCAGTTCCGGGAGTTTGGGATACTTAACAATGTTCGCCTTGGGAATAAAATATACGCGCTTACGAAGACCGGGAAGCACTGTGGTGCCTTGACAGAACTCAAGGCTACCATATAAAGACGAATTATTACAAACCTTAGCCATAATTACCTCCCTTTTTAAACGGTTACTAATTTACCTACAAGCAGACGTTCGGGTGAAATGCTTTCGTATTGGCAACCCATGAACATAGTAGCCTCGAAAGTAAGAACAAAAGATTTGTACTTTTCAACAGCAAGATGTTCCTCTTCGCCTCTCTGGTTAAATCCTACGAGCATATTGCTTGCCGGAGATAACTGTATGTAAGGCGAACCACTCTTGTTGGCAAGTACAACCAGTTCCACGTTTGGAAAACCTTCAACATGCAGTTTGTCGAATGTGGTGTTGTAGGATATTGGACCAACTGTCGATTGATAGTCGTCAACGTAAGCATCGTATATGCCCTGCGAAACATATAGTTTCAGTTTTTTGTGATTACGCAATTTAGGAACACCGGCACGGCAGAAAGCTTTGAGTGAGTCAACGGCGTTGCTAGAATCAATAGCAGAAGTAAACTCATACAGGTTCTTTTTGGCAACAGAGATATTCCCGGCTGCAATTTCATTTGCCGCAATGGTATCAAAACCGTCGAAGAGGTCTTTAGATGTGGTACCCGACTCTTTGCGCGCCGCATTCCAAATGGCATCGTTCAAATGATCGCCAATTTTTGCAGCAAGGAAAGTGCAAACGCGCTTGGTTATTTCGGTTCGTGTGAGAGCCTCGCCCTTTGTAACGGCCGAATCGTATATTGAACCAACAACCGAATTGGGACTAAAGTCCTTAACTACAGAACCGAGGTATGTATACAGGGTACGACCAATGATATTTACATCGTTTTTATCCACTCTCGTTTCGGAATAGGGACCCATCTCTATGTCGCCATCGAGTTGTCCGACCGCTTCGGAATGTCTTATTCCGTATCGTGCAGTCATGTGTGCCAATGTATCACTCATGGAGTGTACGGGCATCATGAGCAATTCTCTGCGATATTTCGCTGCCGATTTCGCCAACTCATCGGGCGTAATCTTTACAGTACTTGATAGATCACCCATAATTAAAGAATATCTTTTACTTCGTTAAACATTTCTTTGCTATTAGATGCAGTAGCAAGAACCTCGTCTTTTGTTTGAGTCTGCACACTCTCTTTTGTGTCGTCGGCTGGTTTTTTCAGAAGATTCTCCACCTGTGCTTTAAGTTCCGATATGCGAGTGTCGCGCGTAGCGATATCGTTATCTTTTGAAGCAAGAGAATTATCCAAACCGCGCACGTACTCATCGACCTTTTGCATTTCCTCTTGGGAAAGTGCAACAGTGCCGTTGTCGACTACGGTAAACTCTTCTTTATCAAGAATTTTACCGATGGAAATAAATTTCTTTTTCATTAGATTGTTATTTTTTAAGTTATCGCCATTGTCGGGAATGGTATTTTCTTCACTTTTCTTGCCCAAGAAGGAGGCAATGAAACGCGAGAACCACGAAGGAGTATCGTCCTCAAATGTAAGATTATCTATTGGCAAGCCCATATTTAGAAATCTATCCTTGTCGGCAAGCGAAAGATTAAGTTTCTTATCATCGTGATAAATTTCATCGATGAAACCCAATTCCAGGGCCTCAGATGCATTGAGCCATTTACCTTCTTTCAAAACATTTAGGATTTCCGAAATAGGTTTACCGCATCTATCTGAATAAAGTTGAGCAAGAACAACATCTATTTTGTCATTCTCTTTTTTGTTGGCAGTAAGATCGTCGATAAGTTCCTGCATCTGGTCGGCATTGTAACTACCCCATGCATCAATGAAATTGGAACATTTATGAACGAGGAAGAATGAATACTTCCCCATTATTATTTTTTTTGCTCCCATGGCTGCTACAGTAGCCGCCGATGCAGTAAACCCGGATATATACACTGTTACATCTCCATGATCGCGGAACTGACGCATAATATCGAGACCGTCATCGAGCAAACCGCCCGGCGACGAAATGAGAACATTTACAGGTTTGTTCTTGTAATGTGACAGTGCCTCTCTTACCGAGGCCTTGGAACAGTTCCAACAACCAATAGTTGTGTTTAGTATTATTTGATAGTCCATTCGCATTATAATTTATGCAAATGAACAAAACCAAAATCGATTGTAAAAAGACCTATAACGGGGGGTTACTTATCCAAAATGGGTAACAAGCCAAAAGTATTAGAGTATTCAACGGTTAACGTGGTACCCGATTTTTCCGTAACGGCAGATGGGAAATTATCCGATGTTGTTGTTATCGGGTAAGGAGCAATGTCGGTACCAAGCAAATATTGTCTTCCTGTAACAGTTGTCAATCGGTAGCATAAGTGTCTGTTACCAACCTCAAAAGTACTTTTCAACAATATCTTAAGGTTTATAGTATATATTGTATTCTTTTTTATTACTTTGCTTACGACCGTTGCAGAGGATAGACCTACACTTTCCATTTTACGGAAACTGCGCCACATATTTAAAAGAACACCTGTACCATGTATAATGGTTATATCTTTCAAGTAACGCGCTTCAATAAATTCGATTTTGTGTATATTCTTCAGTAGTGGCAACATGGTAGTTAATATTAGTTAATAGTTGTTTATGGTTTGCAAATTCTAAAAATCACAATCATTATCCTTTTTTTTTCGCAGAAAATTTCGCAAATCGATGCCTTTATCGGTATACGCCTTCCTTATACGAAAATACTTCTGCCTAACAGTTTCGACATAGTCGAGTGATATGCCATGCATCTCGCACCATGCGGCAATGTGTGTGTTCACCCCTTTGCCATTGCTCGACAAAGTTAATAGTGCAAGTTCGCTCCACAGGTTCTGTCGGAACAAATCTTCAATAACTTCTATAATGGCTTTTTTACCACTATTTGAAATGTAGTTGTAATATTCAGCCGGTTTGGCTTTGGAATCGGGAATGTAAATGGCTGTGTATTTACTATCGAAATTAATTTCTGCAGGAATATCGGCAGGCTGACGTTGTAAAAAAGTGCGTATAACAGCATTCTCATTCGAATGGTCCGGAAAACGAACGGGATCGCCAAGAGAGTGAACAAGCCACTCCTTAAGATAAGGTTTTAGTTTGATGTAAATGCAAAATTGACTCATATACAATTATTTATAGCACAAATATAGCACAAATAGAGACAAAATCTGTTAAATAAAACAGATTTTTATTCAGATATGTTTAGCCTTCTACATTTTCTACATTCACTATATCGTTACAATACATTGATACACAGATATTTACAAAATAGACTATGATTCTACATTGTAGAAATAACTGCCCTTTTGTAGAAAAAATAGTGATGTAGTAGATTTTGTAGAACAATGTAGAACGATTGTAGCGATATTACTACAATATAACTTCTTTATTATTAACATTGTAGAATGTGTAGAAAGTGTAGAATAAGATTTTAGCCGAAAAAACATAAATTTCGCTCTAAGTAGCACAAAAAAAAGCAGAACGCTGTTCACAGCGTTCTGCAGAGGCAAATAAAAACTTCCACTATTCTAACTCATAGAAATATCCGGTAACTAATTTATCGAAACCTTTTGCACTTATGCTGTATTCGAGTTTCTCACATATAAATTTTCTATTTCTGATTATAAACGTTGTATTAACTGGTAACAACCTTTCTGTAACAAACTTTATACAATATTTTACTTGTGTATCAATCCTTTCTAAATTTTTATATGCCTCTGAATAAAATGTACGATAGTTGTATTGTTTTCCACCTATGCTTTGTCTGAAAGAGTCTATATTTAATGACAGACTTTCTTTGGCATACTTTTGAATGACACCACCACCGGTGTAAGTATCAGCCTGCCACTGATGCATCAGATATCCGGCAGGGTAAAAGCATTGTACTCCGTTTGGATGTGCTACCTGTGTCAGGAAAGAACGAAAATACTCTTGTGTTGAATCTCCGGTAAAGTCTCGTTTTACAAAACCACCATCGTATAGGCAAATAGACATTATATCCTCTTTGGTATCTACCATTTCGCTCTCACCACTGATAAGACCGGCAATGTAAGTATTGGTCTCTGCATCTATACCTGCCGGGTCGGTATTATCGGCTTTCAGCAAATGGAAACAGGTGTTACTGCCGGTGATAACTCCCGACTCATCGTAGAAATCGACAGTAGCATCGGAAGTGGTCTTCGATGGACAAATCTTCAGTTCAATGTCAAGGTCCCGGCTTTCGGGGTTGTTCATACGGTTGGCAAATTCGTCTATGAATATAGTTTTTGCATGGTTGTAATAGGTGCGTCCTTGCTCGTCGACGTGGTCATACAGTTCTATTATTATTGAGCGGTTGCATATCTTGAATATGCTTCCTTTGTACTTAAAGAGTGAACTGAAGTCTTCGCTCGTGTCGGCTGCTCTCACAGCGTACAGATGGTTCACCAAATTCTGCAATCCGTTAGTAAAATCTTCTGTATCGAACGATGTATCAACCTTAGCTATTTTTCTAATATCGTCGTCTATACGGTCGTACTCCGACACCTCGGAATAGCCAACATTGGCATTGGTAATATCGTTCGTATTATCTGTTTCCATGGAGACAGAGTATTCATCGAAAATATCATGTATGTACTCGATTCCATCTTTGAAATAGATGCTTCGAGGCTTTATGTAAGTTTTTTTTGTTTGTTCGTCAATGTAAACTACCACCGCAAATAAGTTCTCTATTTCATCAACAAACTGTGTTACCGTCCAATGTGGAAGAGCACGAGCGATAGAAGAGCGATTATTTGCTGTAACTATCACCAAATGCATAAAGAAATCGTTATCGCGAAGGCAATTTACTTCTATCGGATATCCCAGATTATCAAAAATACGTTCAATCATAGGAACGAGGTAAGGCTGTGCCGACATATATACAGTGTCGACATCATTTACGCTCGTATAATATCTGTTTTCGTTGTTGGCAACATAGGTTCTTATGCCGAAATTGTTGCAAGTGATGTCGTAGTTCTCATTAACACATGGCAGGGCAACCCAATTAACCGGCTCCTGTGCCGTGTTTTCGTTCCACAGCCTTTTGCACAGGTTCTTGAATGCTTTGTCTACACCCATCGATGATATATCATTTTGGAATATCGTTTTTATATATTCTGCCATGGAACGCATTGTGAGGTCTGACGATACAATCCCTTCCACATCGTACCATGTACCCAAATTAAGTTCATCGATATAACGATTTTCATTTTTTGTATAAAAATTTAGTTCTGAATTCCCACCCATTAACTGTACTTTTATGGTAGTATCGGTTATAGTGGTAATTGTGGCTGTTCCTTTTAGAATAACCTTATTGTCTATTTGTAAGCAAGCATCAAAAGTCATCTTCGCCATCTTTCTCTGATCTTTACGATATATGTGTCCAAAGATGGCGATGTTTTCCGGACAAAGAGCCGGTAATATTATATCAAAAGTGTAAGTTCCCGACTTTGTAAAAAAGGTGTTTTCTCTTATAAATTTTATAGTCTGTTTTTCATCTATAACAGCACGTTGCCCATTCAAAAATAGTGTTATCATCGCTTAGGATTGCTTTTAAGTTTATTGTATTCTGAATATTTCTTTTCAAAGCCACGTTCACCATCCATAACCATGTAGGCTTCGATGCCTGTATCTAAAAGTTTATTGAGCCTTTGAATGACTTTTGCATTATTACTAACACTGTCGGCCATTACTAGCAGTTCCCCACTATTTTGCACACTTTCACCTGCTGTAGTTGCCGTGGCTTTTACAATTGCACCTGTACCAAGTGCGTGAGAAACGTCGCTCGATGTGAGTGAACCTATAGTATTATTCCTTTGTGCATGGTCGATTAAGTTGAATATAGGTATCAATGCCGGGTTGCGTGTTGCCGTAGCATTTGCAACAAACTCATTGGCATGAACCACACCAACCTCTTCGCGGTTATCAATTGACCTTTTAGTATAACCGCCTGTGTAATATCCTACCTGTTGTGCCTGGTGCTGCTTTCTAATGGTGGCAATTTGAATGGCACCTGCAGCAATGGCCATGGCTGCTGCAATAGGACCCAATAGCCAATTCTCTTTTGATGCCGACGCGTAGGCATTAATGGCTGCTACTGCTGTTTGTGCTATGGCACCTGCAATTTCAATTTTCTGTGCCTGCTTGCTGTATTTTGTTTTCACCTTGGCAATCTGTTTCTCTTTTTGTTCCTCGAGTTGTTTAGCCTTGGTTGAATTCTTTCCCGCCGCAGCAATCATTTTATCGTATTTCTTTTCAATCTCGGCAACCTCCACATCGCAACAAGCCTGTGAATATGCCGAATATTGCTGGAGAGCAGCACCGGCAATAGCCCATGTGGATTGTGCTACTGCTCCAATCTTCTCCATGGATAGAACACTCTTATCTGTGGTACTCGAAATAAGTGCATCGATAGATGTGTACATATTGGTTAACATGTCGCCATAGCCGCCATCGGAGAACTTACCACCGTTGGAATATTTTCCCTGTATCGATTTGCGCAGTTTCTGATACTCATCCTCCTTTACAAGTCCAGCCTTATGCATCTCGTCGAGAACCGTGAGTTCTGCCTGCATCTGCACCTCACTGCTACTCCCGGCATACTCTTTGCGCCACTGTAGCAACCGCTGTGCGTACTCTTGTTGCTTGCGTAACGCTTCATCTGTTTCAGCCTTTGCAATCTGTTGTTCTATCTGGTACGCCTCTTTCGACTTTGCAGCCTGGCGATAGAGAGCCGCTTTTTTATGCAGATAATCGATGTTTATTTCATACAGACGTTGGTCGCGCACCTTCTCGTTCCCGAATAGAATACTATTGACGTCGTAGCAGTTCTCCAGAACTTCGTTTTGCTCGGTTTGTTTTTGTCGTTCCAATTCTTCGAGCGACATATTAAGCAAATGGTCATATTGTTTTTGGGCGAGTTGCTTCTTCTTTTCGAGCAGTTGCGAATATCCGCTTTCTTCGGTAGCATTTAATTTTTTGTATGCATCCTCACAGTCTTTTATGTATTGGTTTTCTGCCGCATTGAGGCGGGCTATATGTTGTGTGTATGTTATTTCACCGCGTGAGTATGCTGCATCTGCCAATATGCGTCGTTTCTCCCACTTTTCTTTTGCTGTTTGTTCGGCAAGTGCTATCTCTTTTTTTGTTTGTTCGTCATTTGCTCCACCGGTGTAGCCATTGACGTTGGTCGATTTTTTACTTGTTGTGCTATTCAACCTCGATTGTATTTTAGCCATCTCCTTTGTCTTTTCATTCAGAATGGAGTTGTACAATTCAATTTTTTTATCATATTCCTTAATTTGAGCATCAATAGTTCGCCAAACAGCCGGTGAGATACCAGCCATGGCAGCGGCTTGTTCCTCTGAAATATTCGGATTCAACTGTTTATTCAAAATGGTCTGTATATATCTGTCTTGCCTGTTTTCACCGAGCCCCGCCCAAAACTCTCTTTTTTCAGTTTGTGCATCGGCGAGTTTTCTGCTGGCAACTTCTTGTTCTGCTGCAATCCTTAATGCTTGGACATAATTTTCTAATGAAGACGTATTGTTGTTTATCAATTTGCCTTCGTTCGTTAATGAAGCATGGTATTCCGGCACAATCTCCTGTAGTTTCTTCAACGCAATTCTTCTTGCTCCTATTTCGGTGTTATTATCTTCTAAAACTTTTCGTAACGCCTTTATTTGGTTTGCCTCTTCTTGATAACTATTCTTTGCTTCTGTTTCTATTTTCCCCATTTCTTCCATCCTGCGATTAACATTGTTTTGTGCCTTTGCAAGGTCGTATAAACGAGAAATAAGGAAAACAACAGCTATAGACAGAATACCAAATTTGTGTGCTTTGACTGTCGTATTAAGTTTCTTTAGACTTGTTATAACTTTTTCATTCCAAAAGACCTTTAATTTTTTCAAAATTATCTCTTTTTGTGTGATAAAGTTTTTTGCCTTCACATATCCTGTATAAAGCAGAACGGCAGAGCCGGTGGATATGATGGTCGTTTTATATTGGTTGAATACGTCGAGCAACGCGCCGATGGTTTGCATCATCATTGTACCGGTCGATGTAAACGCACTCATTATAGGCAAAAGTTTCTCTCCAAGGGCAGCCTTAACCTCTTCGAGTTTCTTGCGTTTCTTTTCCAGTTTTGCCTCTTCGGTCGTGTTCTGAACATTCGACTCCTTGATTACAGAAGTTGCATCTTCATACGCTGCTTGTGCCTCCTGTTGTTTCTGTTTAACCAGTTCAATGTTCTTGGCAAGTGTGGTAAGGGTCGCTGTTGCTCCATCACCCTGAATATTCATTTCTTTGAATATAGGTGCGAGCACATCCATTTTGCCTAATGAATTAAGATGTTCCAGTAGCATAATGAAAGCAGCATTGATATCTGTCTTTACCAATTGTGTAAAGTTGGATACCTCTAAGCCAGCAACCTGTGCAATCTTCGCCGGCTCCTGAAACATCTTATTGAGTAACCTCGATGTAGCAGTTGCCGATTTTTCAACATTCTGGCCATTGGCATTGAGCACCGCACCGTAAGCTGCAATCTGCGGAATAGTCATTTCGGCCATCGCACCAACACCGGCAAGCCTGTTTATGTATTCTGTAATATATGGAGCCTGTGCCACCATATTTTGCGACAAGTCATTGACAACGGAACCAACCGCCATCATTGAACCCTCGACACCTAGTTTGTCCTTGTCGCCAAATATCGTGGAGAGTTTGAAAATAACTTCGGTTGCCCCCTCTCCCAATTCATCGAGGGCAACATTGATAATATCAGCCGCCTTTGCATACTGCAAAAGTTCCTCGATGGAGCGCAAACCTCCTCGGCCACCTTCCTCTACGAGCTGATTTAGTTTTATCTTGCTGGTTCGAGTGTCTAATTTGTCGAGTTCCCTGTTCAGGAGTTCTACCTCTTCGCGAGTAAGACCGGTGTATTTCCTTACATTTGCCATCTCGGCATCTAATGCGATGTAACTGTCCACATTATTTCTTACAAAATCTGCTACAGAATCTTTCATATCAATGAAAGAGCCAAATATCATTGATAGATTGCCGCCAATGTCAAGCATATCCTTCATAGATAGTCCGGCATCAGTAACAACTTTTTGCTCATCTGCAATCTTCTTGAGTTCTGCCTTTACTTGTTTCAGTTTCTCGTTATACTCGTTCCACTCCTCTGTACCGCGCTCGATATATCCCGAATTTAGTTCGCGGTTTATCTGGCTTAGAATTCGTCGGAGTTCTTTGGGTGTGGCAGTAGACAGGTGCTGCATCGCTTCGTCTACGCTCTGTGTACGTCGGCGCAGCGCATCCATCTGTTCAAACGTCTTTTTGAACTTTTCGCCCTGTTCTTTTATCGCTTCGTTGGTTGCACCATTCTTCCTGAGTTCATCGAACTCCTTGCCCAGTTCTTCGACTTTCTTTTGCAGTGCCGGTAACTGTTTCTTTGCCTCTTCGTCATTTATTTTTATGAGGACTTCTGCTACATCTCTGATTGTTGCCATAATAGTGAATTTTTTACCCACAAATAAAAAGCAAAAAAAAAGCATAAAAAAAGACCGAAACGGCAACGGTTTCGGTCTATATGAATTAGAAAATTATGTTTCTGTGTTTGTTAGGTTTGTCGTCTTTGGGCTTTTCCTCTTCAAGCCATTTGGGCGTATACCCCACTAATGCCGATAAAATGGTAAAAAGCAATGCAAATGGAAACAGAATTATATACAACAATCCCATTGCAATCTTCTTCCTAAATATCAAAGCAATGACAATGAGGAGTATCAAAATATCCCACATGTCCCAATTATGATGTATGAAAAATGCCGGTATCATATTGCTTTTACTCTTTTATTTGTTCAAATGTAACTATAATAATTCAATTATAAAAGTGTCGGAGGCTTTTTTATTTCCCCCGACACCTAAAGGGGGCGAGTTCCCAGATTC
>CAZEKX010000053.1:0-13708 GCA_964512955.1 uncultured Bacteroidaceae bacterium | reverse complement strand
TGGGATTTAACGAATTTATAAGCAAACTATTTGGTAATAAAGCCAGTCGCGACATACGCGAAATAAAACCTTGGGTAGAAAGCGTGAAAAGAGTCTACCCTACCATTGCCGCATTGAGCAACGACGAGTTACGTGCACACTCGGCAGCATTAAAAGAGAAGATACAAGGATGTGTTATTGAAGAGCGCACTAAGATTGAAACTCTCAAAGCAAGTATAGAAGAGACAGAACTCGAAGAGAGAGAGACTATTTTCAACCAAATTGACAAATTAGAAAAAGAGATTCTCGAAAAGATGGACAAAGCACTCGACGAAGCACTTCCCGAGGCATTTGCCATTGTTAAGGATACAGCACGTCGTTTCACCGAGAACGAAACAATTGAGGTTACAGCAAACGACTTTGATAGAGAATTGGCTGCAAAATTCGATTTTGTAAGTATCGATGGAGATAAAGCGATATACCTAAACCATTGGAAAGCCGGAGGCAACGACACAAAATGGGACATGATACATTACGATGTACAGTTGTTCGGTGGTGTTGTTCTGCACAAAGGTAAAATTGCCGAAATGGCAACCGGAGAGGGTAAGACATTGGTTGCTACACTCCCCGTATTCCTTAATGCATTGACAGGAAACGGAGTGCATGTAGTAACAGTGAACGACTACCTTGCAAAACGAGACTCGGAGTGGATGGGACCGTTGTATATGTTCCACGGTTTGAGTGTCGATTGCATAGACAAGCACCAGCCCAACTCCGACGCACGTAGAAAAGCATATATGGCAGATATCACATTCGGTACAAACAACGAGTTTGGTTTCGATTATCTGCGCGATAATATGGCTACACAACCCGATGACCTTGTACAACGCATACATAACTATGCCATTGTGGACGAGGTAGACTCGGTATTGATTGACGACGCCCGTACTCCACTTATTATTTCGGGGCCTGTTCCGCGTAGCGAAGACCAAATGTTCGAGGAGTATCGTCCTCTTGTAGAGCGTCTTGTTGAAGCACAAAAGCGTTTGGCGACAGAGTATTTGGCCGAGGCACGTAAAAAGATTTATTCAGACAATAAAGATGAAGTAAACGAGGGTTATCTATCCCTGTTCCGCAGCCATAAAGCGCTACCCAAGAACAAGCCACTTATTAAATTATTGAGTGAGCAAGGAGTAAAGGTTGGCATGCAAAAGACCGAGGAGTATTACATGGAGCAGAACAATAAACGCATGCCCGAGGCTGTAGAACCTCTTTACTTTGTCATAGATGAGAAGATGCACAGTGTAGATTTGACCGACAAAGGTATTGAACTCATCACAGGAAATTCTCAAGACCAGACACTCTTTGTTTTACCCGACATTGCAACAGAGATGGCGGAATTGGAGAACGACACAACTCTTAGCAACGAAGAGAAAATTGCAAAGAAAGATGAACTGCTCACAAACTATTCGATAAAATCGGAGCGCATACACACCATCAACCAGTTGTTAAAAGCCTACACAATGTTCGATCGCGACATTGAGTATGTTGTTACAGAGGACGGACAGGTTAAGATTGTAGACGAACAAACCGGTCGTATAATGGAAGGTCGTCGTTATTCCGACGGTCTGCACCAAGCGATTGAAGCAAAGGAACGTGTAAAGGTTGAAGCCGCATCGCAAACATTTGCAACAATAACCTTGCAGAACTACTTCCGTATGTACCATAAGTTGGCTGGTATGACAGGTACAGCCGAAACCGAGGCCGGCGAGTTTTGGGATATCTACAAATTGGACGTTGTTGTTATTCCTACAAACCGCCCTATTGCCCGCAACGACATGAACGACCGCATATACAAGACAAAACGCGAAAAATACAAAGCGGTTATAGAGGAGATAGAGAATCTTGTCAAACAGGGACGTCCCGTACTTGTTGGTACCACATCGGTTGAAATATCGGAAATGCTGAGCCGTATGCTCACCATGCGCAAAATAGAACACAATGTATTGAATGCAAAACTACACCAAAAGGAGGCAGACATTGTTGCAAAAGCCGGTTTATCGGGAACTGTTACCATTGCCACAAACATGGCAGGTCGTGGTACCGACATTAAACTCAGCGACGAGGTTAAAGCAGCAGGTGGTCTTGCCATCATAGGTACAGAGCGTCATGAGTCGCGTCGTGTAGACAGACAGTTACGCGGTCGTGCAGGACGTCAAGGAGACCCGGGTTCATCGGTATTCTTTGTATCATTGGAGGATAACCTGATGCGTCTGTTTGGTTCCGAAAGAATTGCGAAAGTACTCGATAGTAAATTTGTCGATTTCAAGGATGGCGACATGATTGAACATTCAATGATATCCAAATCTATTGAACGTGCACAGAAGAAGGTTGAGGAGAACAACTTTGGTATACGTAAACGCCTTTTGGAGTACGACGATGTAATGAACAGACAGCGTACAGCAATATACACCAAACGTCGCCATGCACTTATTGGCGAACGTATCGGCATGGATATTGTAAACATGATTTGGGACCGTTGTTACAACATTGTCGAGCATTGCATGTACGAAGATGCAAAATTGGAATTTGTTCGTGTATTGGCTACAGAACTACCATTTGACAGCAAAGAGGCATACGACAAGTTAAATCCCGAAGAGAGAGCCGAGAAATGCTTCGAGTTTGCAATGGAAAATTTCAAACGCAAGAACGACAGAATGGCACAAGTAGCATTCCCCTACTTTGAGTATGTATACAAAAACAACGAAGCCATGAGCGATAAATCGATATACGTTCCCATTACAGACGGTCGCCACGTATATCAGATACCGGCAAATGTAAAACGTTCATACGACAGCAAGTGTAAAGAGGTTATAAAATGCTTTGAGAAAGCAATTCTCTTACACAATATCGATAATGCATGGAAGGAAAACCTGCGCGACTTGGACGAGTTGAAACACTCGGTACAGAATGCTAGTTATGAACAGAAAGACCCGTTGCTTATCTTTAAGTTAGAATCGGCACCCATTTTCAATAAGATGATGGACAAAATAAACGACCAAACAGTGTCTATTCTCATGCGTGGACAAATACCCGTTCAAGAACCTACAAATGTAAACGTGGCTCCGGCACCCGAAAACAAACGTCAGGCACCTCGTTACAACGAGACAAAAGTTGATTTGAACGATGCCAACCAGCAGGCTGCAGCACAGAATGACACACGCAATGAACGTCGCGAACCCATTCGTGTAGAGAAGACTGTGGGCCGTAACGACCCATGTCCTTGCGGTAGCGGAAAGAAGTTTAAGAACTGCCACGGGAAAAACGTATAAACAAAACAGGACACAATAAGTAACACATAAAACGTTGTCTATATGTCAATGAGCACAAAATCACAAGCAGAACTGCGTAATGCCATATTAGAAATGACAAAACGCTTCATAACTGAAGCCGAAAGCAGAGTAACCGATTTTCATTTTCAAGTAAATAATGAAACCGGGAATCTTGTCATTTTCGATGATGATGACAACGAGTTGTCACATGTACACATACCGGAGTGGGAGAACCTTAACCACGAAGAGTGCAACAACATATTAGAATCCGACATTCGTATGCAACTCATAGAGGTGCAAAAAGAGGGAGTATTTGACAATATGAATGTTGTAAAACCCTACTCTTGCCTATTGGTAGATGAAGATAAAGAGACCATTGTAGACCTATTATATATTGATGATGAAACATATATAATAAGTGATGAATTACTAAAAGGTTTAGACCGTGAACTCGATGATTTCTTGCAACAACTTTTAGAGTGTTAAAACAACAAAAAAGCAACCTTTTGGGTTGCTTTTTTTTGTGCAAATTAGGAAGATGTTAAATCTTATATCTCATGATTTTATAGGAAATTACATCTTAGAAACTTAAACATCTCCTAAATAATAAAAACAGAAACTTAAAAATGAAGAAATCCATATTTTAATCGGTTTCTTCACACAAATAATTAAAAAACTTTAATATTAACGCAAATTAGACATTTTAACAGAAAACTATTTTGTTACAAAAAGTTTTCTTCGTAATTTTGCAGTCGGAATAACAAGTAAAGTTCATATTCGTATAAGATATGATAAACAATAACGAAACAATAGTAAAGGAAGATGTAAGAAGTCGCATAATAAAACATGCAACACAAAAATTCCTTTCAGTGGGTATTAAAGAGGTAAAGATGGACGATATAGCCAAAGAATTAGGCATATCGAAACGTACAATATACGAACATTTTGAAGACAAAAAGGAACTACTTTTTATATGTTTAAAATGCACTCATGAATATATAAGTAATAAATCACGACCATACATTCGTTCTGCCGAACACAGCACCCTCGACAAGATTCTGTTCTTATATAATAATTACTTTGAGATACTGAGCAATATAAACAGGAAATTCTTTATAGAATTAAATAAATATCCCGAAGTAATAAACAGCAAAAAGAGCAAAGAAAAACTACACGAACGAATATTCAAGGCATGGATAAAACAGGCGGTAAAAGAGGGGCTTGTAAGAGAGGATGTAAACTTCGATGTTCTACATTATATACTACTTAGAGATATTGAGTTTGTCTCCACAACAGAGGAGTTCCCCAATTATACGATAAAAGAACTGGGAGAATCATTTATCCTGTTCTACTTGCGAGGAATATGTACCGAAAAAGGACAAACTATCATTGAAAAATTTATACAGAACAATAAAAATAATAAATAACATAATTATGAACATTAAAATGCGATTAAAGACAGCACTTGCTATGTTAGCGTTATGTACGCTTACATATGCACAGGAGACAACAACTCCAACAATGCATCTTACACTCGACAAGGCAATAGAGTTGGCTCTGAGTGAGAATCCGACAATAAAAGTTGCCGAACAAGAGATTCAACTGAAAGAGGTTTCCAAGAAAGAGGCATGGCAGAATCTTTTACCCACAGTGTCGTTGGATGGAACAGTAACCTACAACATTAAAGTGGCAGAGATTAAGACCAGCATGGGTAGTTTCAAGATGGGCATGGATGACTCAAATACTTGGAACGGAGCAATAAACGTTTCGTTGCCACTTTACGCCCCTGCAGCCTACCGTACAATAACCATGACCAAAAAGGATATAGAACTGGCAGTTGAAAAGAGTCGTGCGTCAAAAATAGACATGGTTAACCAGGTTACAAAAGCCTTTTTCCAATTGATGTTGGCACAAGATTCATACAAAGTGCTGATGGATAATTACAAACAGGCAGAAATCAATTACGACATAGTAAATGCAAAATTCGAGCAAGGAAGCGTGAGCGAATACGACAGAATAAGTTCCGAAGTACAGATGCGTAGCGCCTGGCCTAATGTTGTAAGCGGACAAAATGCCGTTGAACTCGCAAAATTGCAGTTGAAAGTACTTATGGGAATTACAGCAGATGTAAACCTTGTAATAGATGACAAACTGACAAACTACGAGAATGAGATGCAAAAGGCTACTGAGACAGCCGAGCAACTATCACTCGATAACAACAGTACACTGCGTCAGATAGACCTTAGCGGTGAGTTATTGAACCAAACACGTAAAATGTTGAAAACCAGTTTCCAACCAACACTCGCGCTTGTAGGCAGTTATCAATACCAGTCGATGTCAAACACCAATTGGGAGATTAACAATTATAACTGGAGTAATGCATCATCGCTTACATTATCGCTCAGTATTCCCCTATTCAAGGCTAGCAACTTTACAAAACTAAAAAGTAACAAAATACAGCAGTGGCAACTTGCTCAAACACGTTTGAACACCGAAAGGATGTTGCGTATGCAAGCACAAAGTTACTTGGATAACATGACAGCAAGTGCAGAACAGTTGGAATCGAATAAAAAAGCAGTAGAACTTGCACAGAAGGGATTGCAGATTAGTCAAAAACGATACGAGGTTGGTAAAGGTACTATTCTTGAATTGAACAACTCGCAAGTATCATTAACAAACACACAACTGACATACAACAACTCTATTTATGAGTACCTTGTTGCTAAGTCCGATTTACAAACAGTATTAGGAAAAGAATAAAAACATAATATACCATGAAAAAACATCTTAATTTATTTACAATGGCAGCCGTAGCACTATTGTGCTCATGCGGCAGCAATTCAGAGACAACTACAGCCACTATTGCTCCACAAGAAGAGAGCAAACCCAATGTTAAGATAGCAACAGTAACCATTCAGGATGTAGCACAAACAGAACGCTATGCAACAACCGTTGAAGCCAATGTAAAGAACAACATTATTCCTAACGCACCTCTTCGTATAGATGAAATATTGGTTGAGGTTGGCGACAATGTTGTAAAAGGGCAGAAACTGGTAGAACTGGATGCAAGCAACCTTGAACAGTTACGTTTACAGGTTGAGAACCAACGTGTAGAATTCAACCGCGTGTCGGAGTTATATAAAGTAGGCGGTGCTTCAAAAGCAGAGTTTGATAATGCAAAGACCTCGTTGGAAGTAAACGAGAAAGCACTTAAGAACAGACTCGAGAACACAGTGCTTGTAAGTCCCATAAACGGTGTTATATCGGCACGTAACTACGACAACGGCGACATGTACGGCGGACAACCCATTTTGGTTGTCGAGCAGATAACTCCTGTAAAGATGAAGGTGAATATAAGCGAAATAAACTACACAAAAGTAAAGAAAGGTGATGAGGTAGAACTCTCGTTCGATACTTTTGGCGACGAGACTTTCACAGGTAAAATTAATATTGTATACCCCACTATCGATGCCACAACACACACCTTCCCTATTGAAATAACACTTGCGAACAACAACCGTAAGGTTCGTCCCGGCATGTACGGCCATGCAACCATCAACTTTGGTAATGCAAAACATGTTGTAGTACCCGATGTAGCAGTTATCAAACAGGCCGGCAGTGGCGATTACTATGTTTACACATACGCCGATGGTAAGGTAAGTTACGACAAAGTACAGATTGGCAAACGATTTGGAGACAAATACGAGATAATATCGGGTATCGAGTCGGGTGCACAAGTTGTTATAGCAGGACAAAATGCACTTGCTAACGGTAGAGAGGTTCAAGTAATAGAATAACACAAATAAAACATTAGCAATATGAGTATATATGAAAGTTCAGTGAAAAAACCGATTATGACATCGCTATGTTTCTTGGCGATTGCACTATTCGGTCTATTCTCACTATCAAAACTACCTATCGACCTTCTTCCGGATATTGAAACAAATACCATTATGGTATTTACATACTACAACGGAGCAAGTGCCGAGGATATTGAGAACAACGTTACACGTCCTTTGGAGAATACGTTAAACTCAACAGAGCATTTGAAACACATTACATCAAATTCGCGAGAAAATGTATCGGTTGTAACTCTTGAATTCGAGTATGGCTACGACATCGACGACCTGACAAACGATGTACGTGATAAACTGGACATGGTATCATCGGCACTACCCGACGACGCCAACACCCCAATTATCTTCAAGTTCTCTACCGACATGATTCCTATTATGATGATTTCGGTTAAGGCAGAAGAGAGCCAGGCAGCGTTGTACAAAATACTCGACGACAACATTGTAAACCCGCTTGCACGCATCGAAGGTGTAGGAACAGTGTCTATCTCTGGTGCTCCCGAACGTGAGATTAACATATACATGGACCCTGTTAAGATGGAAGCATACGGTATATCCATTGAAACAGTAAGCGGTATAATAGGTGCCGAAAACCGTAATATTCCCGGAGGTACATTCGATATTGGTAACAACACATATTCTTTGCGTGTAGAAGGAGAGTTCAGCAACCCTCAAGAGATGTTGAACCTTGTAGTTAGTAGCAGAAATGGAGCAAATGTATATTTAAGGGATGTTGCACGAATTGTAGACAATGTGCAGGAACGTTCACAACGCACATTTACCGACGGACAACAAGGCGCCTTAATCATTGTTCAGAAACAGACCGGTGGTAATTCCGTTGCAATTGCAAATGCCATTCGCGAGGAACTTCCCGTATTGCAAAAACGTCTTCCCTCGGATGTAGAGATGGACATTATTGTAGATACATCGGAAAATATTGTACAAACAGTAAATACATTGACAGAAACTATACGCGATGCCCTTATCTTTGTGGTACTTGTAGTATTCCTGTTCCTTGGACGTTGGAGAGCAACTGTTATTATTGCTATCACCATTCCATTCTCACTCATTGCATCATTTATTTATCTGTTTGCAACAGGTGGTTCTATAAACATGATTTCATTGTCATGTCTTAGTATTGCCATCGGTTCTGTAGTGGACGACGCCATTGTGGTACTTGAGAATGTTACAACACATATTGAGCGCGGTTCAAGCCCCTACAATGCTGCAGTACACGGAACAAACGAGGTGGGTACATCGGTTATGGCATCTACACTTACAATGTTCGCCGTATTCTTCCCGTTGACAATGGTAACAGGTATGTCGGGTGTACTATTTAAGCAGTTGGGTTGGATGATGTGTATAATCATGTTCATATCATTGGTTGCATCACTTACACTTACACCTATGATGTGTGCAAAGATGCTTAAACTGCAAAAGAAACAAAGCAAACTATTTATTAAGATATACACACCAATACAGAGAGGACTCGACGCCATCGACAACTTCTATGCAAACCTTATCAATTATGCAGTTCGTCATCGTGTGACAGTACTTTCCGCATGTTTCGGAATATTTATTCTCTCATTGGTATGTGCAAAAGGTATTAAGAGTGAGTTCTTCCCGTCAAACGACAGTGCGCGTGCAAGCGCAACCATAGAATTGCCCGTGGGAACACGTGTTGAGCGCAGCCAGGAGATTGCTTTGCAATTGACAAATATATGGAAGGAGCGTTATGGAAGTGATATGAGAGCATGTAACTTCACAGTCGGACAGGCCGATGAAAACAACACATTTGCCTCTTTACGTGACAATGGTTCGCATATCATCAGTTTCAATATAAGTTTAGTTCCGTCTGATCAGCGCGATTTAAGCCTCGATGAGATTTGCGACCAGATGCGTGCCGATGTCAAGAGATTCCCCGAGATTGCACGAAGCAACATAACATCGGGACAAGGTGGCGGAATGGGTGGCCAAAGCAGTGCTACATTCGAGATATACGGTTACGACTTTGAAGCAACCGACAAGGTTGCACAGGAGTTGGCAAATAAACTTCGTGAGAATAGCATGTTCACCCAGGTAACAATAAGCCGAAGCGATTATCAGCCTGAATATCAGGTAGAATTCGACCGCGAAAAACTGGCAATGCACGGATTAAACCTGAGTACAGCGGCAACATACATGCGTAACCGCTACAATGGAGCATTGGCAACATATTACCGCGAGGATGGTGATGAGTATGATGTAAAGGTACGTTACGAGCCTACAGCGCGTCAATCCATAGAGGACATTGAGAATATTCTCATATACACCCCTTCGGGTAAATCGGTACGCATAAAAGAGTTGGGTAAAGTTGTTCAGGATGATACCCCGCCCACCATTGAGCGTAAAGACCGCGAGCGTATTGTAACAGTAGACGGTGTTCTGGCAGCAGGAGCAGTGCTTAGCGACGGTGTTGCCTACGGTGAAGCGGCAATAGACGAAATGGAGATACCATTAGGAATATCGGTACAGGTAGCAGGTTCATACGAGGACCAACAGGATTCAAACAGAGACTTAGGTCAATTGGGTATTATAATTCTTATACTTGTGTTCATTGTTATGGCATCGCAATTTGAGTCTCTTACCTATCCGCTCATTCTCATGTTCTCGGTACTCTTCGCTTTGAGTGGTGTGCTGTTGGCACTGTTTGTAACCGGTAGCAACCTGAACATCATGTCTATGTTGGGTGGTATCATGCTTATCGGTATGGTTGTGAAGAACGGTATTGTGCTTATCGACTACATTATGCTTTTGCGTGAGCGTGGATTGGGTATCATACAATCCTGTATAGGTGCCGGTAAGAGTCGTTTGCGTCCTGTGTTAATGACAACCCTTACCACTATTCTTGGTATGGTTCCTATGGCTATAAGCCAGGGTGTAGGTGCCGAGATGTGGAGACCTCTAGGTATTGCCGTTATCGGTGGTCTTACCGTATCTACAATAATGACCCTTATATATGTTCCTGCCATGTATTGTGCATTTGCAGCTAACGGAATAAATATACGTCGTAAGAACCTTAGAAAACAACGTGAACTTGCTGCATACTGGAGTGAGCATAAGCACGAGGAGCAACTAAAAGGAAAAGATGTTAATGTTAAACGATAAATAACTTTTTGTATATCGGTCTCAAGACCGATATACAAAAAATAAAATAAGAAAACATGAAAAGTATATTCATTACATTCGACATATCACACAAAGAGGAGATAATAAGCATGCTTGAGCATAACAACTGTCGCGGTTTCTCCTTCTTCGATCAAATGCAAGGACGTGGTAGTAAGAGCGGAGACCCTCACTACGGTTCACACGCATGGCCATCGATGTGTGGTTCCATTATCACTATTGTAGACGACCAGAAAGTAGATAATATCCTTAAAGAGATTAAAAAGATTGACGAGGAGACACCACAACTTGGTTTACGTGCCTTCGTTTGGGATATTGAGAAGTATTACTAACAAATATCTTCTATAATACAACAGATGGTTGCCCGGGCAGAGCAACCATCTGTTGTATTATAGAAGATGCATCATTTAAACATTCTGAGACAATTATCGTTGGGACGACGTATACGCAATATACGCGCCAATTCCGGAGCCATAGTATTCGCAGGAGTCATCTCCTCTATAACTTTATGCTCCACTCCTGCACCCCAAATTATCATAGGAAAAAAAACCGAACTGCGACGTACCAGATTAGATGCAGAGGCAACATCCTTTGCCATTTTCCATCCCGGCATAAGACGCAACCAGATATCACCCGAACAGTTTGCATTATAGCCATTCTTAACATATTGCAGTTCGGGGCTCAGCAAACCACCCAAACGATATATTGTAAATACATCCTCGACACCATCCATAGACTTCAGAAACTCAACTGCATGCGAAATAACATCGAGTTTATCGAGATTCATTGTCTCTATAAGACGTCGATTCATATAAAGTTGTTCGTTATGATAACCATCGACATATTGTGCTTTACCAAACACCGCACTAAGATAAACATTCAGCAATGCAGCAACACGGTCGATATGAACATATCCCGAAGGCAAACGATAGAGATTATTATCATCCTCACCCTCTACAACATACCCTGTAGAGGAGAGAGAAATAAGCACGTTCTGCAAACCTATTCTACTATCTATTTCATCGAGCAATTTAGCAATAGAAGCATCGAGACGTGTATACATGTCCTGCACCTCTATCGGACGACTCTCCATGGGTTGCATATCATAATTACCGGCATAATATGTAACAGAGAGAAAATCGGTAATGTTATCGAGTCCCATATTACCACTACGCAAGCATGCTATAGCCATTTCGTTCACCTCTTCGTTCATACATGCACTTGTTTTATAAAGTCGTATATCGTTTTTTCCATTGAACGAGTAACTAAATGCTTTTGGTGCATCGTCTCCGAAATTATCATATATTTCTGTAGGGAAGAATGGTTCCCAACTGCAACTACGTCCTACCACCTTTTTATTCATGGCAGATGCCCACGAGGGAAAAGCACCATAGTACGACGAACTGCACCAAAAACCTGTATCATCGTTTTTCCATAACACCACATCGGGAGTATGTCCACCTGCCATAACAGCCGCATCGCAATCGGGAGCAATAGCACAAACTTGCGCTTTACCACGTGTTGCTATCTTCATTTCGTCGGTTAACGTAATAGCCTTTAATTTCACAGGAGAGACAGCATCGTTGGTATACAACCCTTTCTGTTTACTATCGTCGGTACAACCTACCAAACGTAACGATGAGCGGTCGAGCCACTTCTCACTTACGATACCATTCACATACGGATTTGTTCCGGTCATAAGCGTTGCTATAGCCGAAGCTCTGTCGATATGTTCAAAAGCATAATAAGCATTTGAGTACACACGTCCTTCGGATAGCAAACGTTTAAATCCTTTTTCGGTATACAAATCTTCGAATTCATACAGAAAATCGGTTCGCAATTGGTCTACATTTATAGACAAGACCAATTTTATTTTCTGTTCTTCAACATTCTCCTTTGCCATTAACGGCAAAAAAAACATCAACAAAAGAGATATTAATTTAAAGCGCATATCTTTTCTTTATAAATATTAAACAATGAACGTACCAACAAGGCAATGGCACAAGGATACAATGGTGCCGGAAAATATTGTGGCAATACAGGAGATAAAATTAAGAAAACAACTATCATGACAACTTGCAACCACAGTATATTCCCATTCATTCCATTCTTAATTCTGTATATGTATATAACCAACAAAAACAGAGGTATTGGGTTAAGCCATAGAAGCAACCAGTTTACATTAACTGTTGGATGCTGCGAGAATAGCACCATAAATGTAAGTAAACAACCTGCAAGACTTTGAAGCCCCATGAGCAATACATCCCACCCCCAATACCTTTTTTTACCTCTTTTTTCACACAACATTACAATAAAAGTAAAAAGCAACAACAGCAATGAAACATTGAAAGGAGTGAGATTATTTCTTTCAAATTGTCTACGTTCCGGAATAAGCAACTCCTTTTGCTCCTTAAGCAGAGGTATAATAGCATTTAAATTACTTGTAACCGTAGCATTTGTTATTTCCTCTTTTAATATAATGGGAGCAAACTGCGCTCCACTTCTATGTGCCACATTGTCGGCAGGAGCACCAAGCAACAAATCCATTCCGAAGCAATACCAAGGATACTCCTTTGCAAAATGGTGCACTATATCTCTGAAACTCAAAGAGTCGCCAACAGAAGCAACCGGATAGACTATCTTACTCATGGGTTCATGCTCTTCCCCTATGGCAAAAGCATCGAAAACCATATCTCTTGCTTTCGTTGTACAGTTGTTAAAAAGAAAGTTATAACGATATTTACAGTTTTCGGGACGAAGATTTATAGTCAGATTCTCAACAAGTTGCTCTGCCTGCAACGAATCGAGATTCAGAACCTGTTCAGTAACCCCCGAGCCTCGTATGGCATATTCGCCTATAAAATATTGAAAGTTGGTAGCACCAAGGACGTAATCGGTTTCACCCAACACAAAACGCCATATAAAGCTAGGCTCATTAAAACTGAACAAGCCGTAATTAAATACTATATCCTGCCCCGTTTTAACATTAGTAACACGCAATGCCGTATGTCCAAACAGTTCATACACCTGTTCCCCAGGAGAACATGTTAATATACTAATTCTAAAACGATTATCGGCATTAATCGATAAAAATAACAGAGAAAATAATATAGGCAATAACAGCCTTTTCATAACATTTGGATAATTTATAAATTTCAAAAACAATATCTTTTAATGCCCAAGATAGTGCAAGCGAGTGAAACAAAAATTAATTTGCAGTTCACCAACAAGCACTTTTTGCATTTTAGTAATGCAAAGATACTTATAATTGCGCAAATAAGACAAATAAAAACATTATATTAAAAGAATATTGGTTTTACAAGAAATATACTGTCAAGATAGAAGTGCAACAAAATCCCCACCTTGCTCACGACTTTG
>CAZEKX010000052.1:0-13955 GCA_964512955.1 uncultured Bacteroidaceae bacterium | reverse complement strand
ACCAGTGCCGCCATCATTATTTTCCCTCATTCGTTAGATTTTTCCAGAGATATTCTTTATTATTGCATCGTTGCTCCACAAAGAAAGCGATTAACAAGCCAAAGCCACCACCCATTATGATAGAAGAAAAGATAATAAAATAGAAGAGATTTATGAAATCATATTGAAAATCGTTTCCATAATTATTAAATGAAGAATCACTTATAAAGTGCCCCACTATCGCTCCTAAACCTATTCCTATGAGGAACGCTCCCCAACGCAAAGAGGTAAATTTAGAAACATGTTTTTTGAAAAGATTCACTCCTAAATCGACATCGAGTTTTCCACCCATTGAAATATCGGATATCTTTTCGAACATTTTTTCAATAATCATTATACGTTCTTTACGTCGTGCATAGAGTTCGAACAATTTATAGATTCCCAAACAAATAGAAACTATAACAACAGTTGTCGTTAAAAAACTAAACATAATACAAATATTTAAAGGTTAATAATAATTGGTCAAAATATATAGTTCTAAAAAACTTTTAAATCTTTTTGAAACCTATTGAAAGGTTCTTTTGTCCTTTAGACGTAAAAAATATTGAAAGGTTACAACACCCAAAGAAAAAATTTCACTTAAAATTGTAACCAAAAACTAAAAACTACGTCTAACAGACAGAATGGAAAACAACGAACGACATATTATCAACAAAATTATCTGCGGGGAGACATCGCAGTTCTCTTACTTTGTGGAGAAATACAGTGCGCAGATATACAGTTTGATAATGGGAATTGTTGGTAACCACGAAGATGCCGAAGAACTTGCACAAGATACGTTTGTTAAGGCATACAGTAAATTGAGCAGTTTCAAAACCGACAGTAAGTTTTCCACTTGGCTGTATCGTATAGCATACAATACGGCAATCTCGTTTACGCGCAAAAGAACAGATAAGGCACTACTTATAGATGAAAATATTTTTACCGATATACACGATGAGGAAGTAGACAAGGTTTTGGATGACGATAGCGACGACAGCATAGAGCGTTTGTACCGGGCTATAGAGAAATTACAACCCGACGAAAAGTCTGTTATACAACTTTTTTATATGGACGAAAAACCACTTGCCGATATTGCCGAGATCATGAATATAAGCGAGAGTAACGCGAAAGTGAAACTGCACCGCACACGTAAGAAGTTATATCTGTTAATAAAAGACGAATATGGAGAATAATCAAAAAGACAAAGGACTTAGAAAATCACTTGCAAACAGACAGCAAAGTGTATTATCGGAGAATTTTACATTTCGTACAATGCAAATGATAGAACAGGATATAGCATTGCGCGAAAAACGATTTGAACGTACATTGCAATATATTGTAATAGCAGCAACCGTTATGTTACCTATAATGAGTATTGCAATTATCTACTATTTTGTCGATTCAAATATTATTCTGGGAATAAGAGATACGTTACAAGAATCCTTTGGTTGTATAAAAATAACTCTCCCGGCATTGAGTATTTCGCTAATGCTTGTTTTGCTTCTGTTTCTTGACAGTTGGACACGCAGACAATATTACAATAAGCAATACAAAGATTATTTTCAAAAATAATCTTTTGTTCTATATCTTGTTCGTCCTTTTACACATATAATATAGGAAACATGACGAGAATAGTATAAACATGGGCATAAAAGGTTGGTGGAACCTTGCTTCGCCATGCCCTACAGCCATAAGCATTAACGTGCCTGCTATTATGGCTGTTGCAGGAAGTGCAGCAACAGACACGTTACCACGTACAACACACATACAGAAACCGATAATAGCAGTTACCAACAAAATATAATAATACAGCAGGTTCAGTATCACCAGAACCTGAACAGCACTATAACGTGGGAAATCATCTATCAATTTAGTTATACTTATCTCGTCGTACATATACACCTTGTTATGTTTGTCGGGCAGGAATGTACAGAAATTGACATTATCGGATATATAGGTTCTTACAACCTTTTCGGGCATCTGTTTAATATATTCCATCTTATTTTGTGCAACCCACATAAGAAAGTGAGAACGCCAAACAGAGTCTCTTTGCAGGCAATCGTACGATTCGTTTTCTATGATATTAGGGTCTTTGCCATTAAACAGAAGATAATCTTCTTCTTTATCGCTGTCGTGGTCCCATGAATATTGCATGAGTCCCATCCACCCCATTGCACCTTGTGTAAAGAATCTATCTTTTACTATATAATTTGCAAGACCGATGGAGCATGTTATAATAGTGTAACCTATTAACAAAACTACAAAACGTCGCTTTTTAAAGATGGAATATACAAGCATTGCAACAATGAAAACCAAAGCCAATGGTCTGAAATAGTTTGCCAAAGCCAATGTAATTCCGGATATAAAGTTATTTCCGCGCAGAAACAGTGCAAGAGAGAATAACGAAAAGAATATAAAAGGTGTTTCACTAAGCACCGATGTGCCACCACCATAATTGGCAGGATAGCACACAAAGAGCAACAAGGATATGAACGCTATTCTGTCATTAAAAAGTTTTTTTGCTATATCGTAGACAAACCATGCCGACAACCCTTGTAAAATGGAATAGAACAATAGTAAAGGGTAAATAGAATTGAACAGATAAAGGGATAGGACTACAGCATTTATACTGCCTATATTCCATAAAAAATGTATATCTGTAAGGTTCATCGGGTAGAACGTATTGTGTTCTACACACTCCTTTGCAAGTAGAATATATCCGTTACTGTCGGGATATGGTGTGTATCCGAATACAAACAATGTAACCAGTTGAAAAATCACAAAACAGACAATTATCGACCAAACCAACTGCTTTGTATATTTCCCAAACACATTTTTCATGACTTATATCCTAATTACAAAGTATGAACCTATTCTTAACAAGATTTTTTCTCTTGCTCCTTAGCCTCGTTCCACAGAGCATCCATTTCGGGAAGAGACATATCCTTAAGATTACGCCCCTGTTTAATAGAATGCTCTTCGACATAATTAAAACGATTGCGGAATTTTTCATTTGTCAGTTCAAGGGCATTGTCGGGATTTATATCGTAGAGACGACCGGCATTCACCAAACTGAAGATAAAATCTCCGAACTCTTTTTCGGAGTTCTTTTTATCGCCTTTATCCATCTCTACCTGCAACTCATCGAGTTCCTCACGAACCTTTGCCCATACCTCTTCGCGACATTCCCAATCGAAACCCACATTAGCCGCTTTCTCTTGCATACGATATGCCTTTATGAGCGAAGGTAACGAAGCCGGTACTCCACTAAGTATACTTTTGTTACCATCCTTTTCGGACATTTTCAATTGCTCCCAATTTTTGCATACCTCACCGGCTGTTTCGGCCTTTGCGGTACCAAAGACATGGGGATGACGATATATAAGTTTGTCGCATAGGCGGTCGCACACATCCTTAAGGTCGAATTCGCCCTTTTCCGAGGCTATTTTTGAGTAAAACGCTATATGCAGAAACACATCACCCAACTCCTTACATATATTCTGTGTATCATTGGCAACAAGAGCATCGGAGAGTTCAAAAACCTCTTCTATGGTATTTGGACGTAATGTATCGTTTGTCTGTTTGCGATCCCAAGGACATTTTTCGCGAAGTTCATCGAGAACGTCCAAAAAACGGCTGACAGATTCTAAAATTTCGGTTCTACTATGCATATTTCATTATTTTTTTTCGTTTGCAAAGGTAATAATTAAATTATTAGAATTAACTTTGCAAATTGTAATTTTAGAACATAAATACATATAAAAACCAAATATTATGAGTTTAGCAACCACCTATATTCCCGCAGAGGTAGAAGAGAAATGGTATAAATATTGGATGGACAACAATCTGTTTCATTCGGAACCCGATGAGAGAGAGCCTTACACTATAGTAATACCTCCTCCAAACGTTACAGGTGTTTTGCACATGGGACACATGTTGAACAACACCATTCAAGATATTCTTGTACGTCATGCACGTATGACAGGCAAGAACGCTTGTTGGGTTCCTGGAACCGACCACGCCTCTATTGCCACCGAAGCAAAGGTGGTTAAGAAACTTGCAGAACAGGGCATTAAAAAGAGCGACCTCACACGCGAGGAGTTCCTTAAACATGCTTGGGAGTGGACCGACGAACACGGTGGCATAATTCTTAAGCAGTTGCGTAAGTTAGGTGCATCGTGCGACTGGGACCGTACAGCATTCACAATGGACGAGACACGTAGCAAAAGCGTGATAAAGGTATTCTGCGACCTTTACAACAAAGGACTCATATACCGCGGTTTGCGCATGGTGAACTGGGACCCGAAGGCACAAACTGCATTGAGTAACGAAGAGGTTATATATAAAGAGGAGAACAGCAAACTCTACTATTTGAAATATTATGTCGATGAACCGGCTGGTTGCACCGACGGTGAAGAGAGCAATGCTGTAACATTGAAGGCCGAAGATACTTTCGACCCTACTGTTAAACACCAAATTCTGCACCGCGACTCCAATGGTCGTCGTTATGCGGTTGTTGCAACAACTCGCCCCGAAACCATTATGGGCGACACTGCAATGTGTATTAACCCCAAAGACCCAAAAAACAGTTGGCTCAAAGGAAAGAGAGTAATTGTTCCTCTAGTAAACCGCTCTATCCCTGTAATAGAGGACAGATATGTAGATATTGAGTTCGGTACCGGTTGCTTGAAGGTTACACCTGCACACGACACAAACGACTACATGCTTGGCAAAACTCATAATCTTGAGACTATAGACATTTTCAATGCCGATGCAACAATAAGCGAGGCTGCAGGGATGTATATTGGCATGGACCGTATGGAGGTTCGTAAACAGATATCAAAAGACCTTGCAAATGCCGATCTGTTAGAAAAGGTAGAAGATTATGTAAATAAAGTGGGATATAGCGAACGTAATGCCGACACTGCGGTTGAACCACGTTTATGTATGCAATGGTTCTTGAGCATGCAACACTTTGCCGACATTGCTCTACCACCGGTTATGGACGATTTATTAAAGTTCTACCCCACAAAATATAAGACCACATACAAGAACTGGTTGGAGAACATACAAGATTGGTGTATAAGCCGTCAGTTATGGTGGGGGCATCGTATACCGGCATACTTCTTGCCCGGAGAAGAAGAGCGTTTCGTTGTTGCCGAAACAGCAGAAGAGGCTTTGGAACAGGCACATAAAATTGCAGGATTCGAGAATATAACCCTTGCCGAACTTAAGCAAGACGAAGATGCGCTCGACACATGGTTCAGTTCATGGTTGTGGCCTGTATCACTATTCAACGGTATTTTGGAACCCGGCAACAAAGAGATTAACTACTACTACCCCACATGCGACCTTGTAACCGGTCCCGATATTATATTCTTCTGGGTTGCCCGCATGATTATGGCAGGTTACGAATATATGGGAGACATGCCTTTCAGAAATGTATATTTCACAGGTATTGTACGCGACAAGTTGGGACGTAAGATGAGTAAATCACTTGGCAACAGCCCCGACCCACTCGACCTCATAGCACGTTACGGTGCCGACGGAGTACGCATGGGTATAATGTTATCGGCCCCAGCCGGCAACGATATATTGTTCGATGAATCGCTATGCGAACAGGGACGTAACTTCTGTAATAAGATATGGAATGCATTCCGCCTTGTAAAAGGTTGGAGTGTGAGCGAAGAGACTGTACAACCCGAGAGTTCTAAGATTGCAATAGATTGGTTTAAAGAGGTACTTGCAAAATCGGCAAATCTCTTGGAGGACCAATTCAGCAAATACCGTATAAGTGAGGCGTTGATGAACCTGTACACACTGTTCTGGGACGAATTCTCGGCATGGTATCTCGAAATGATTAAGCCCGCTTACGGTTCACCGATAGACAAAGCAACCTACGATGCCACACTTGGTTTCTTCGATAGTTTGATGCGTCTGCTACATCCGTTCATGCCATTCATAACCGAAGAGTTATGGCAGTCTATTTATGAGCGTAAGAACGGTGAGAGCCTTATGATACAGAATACAACAGAGTTGAATCGTCCGGCAGACGAAGCGTTCATAACCCGCATAGATGCCATGAAGGATATTATAGGTAACATACGTGCTATACGTCAGCAGAAGAATCTTTCTCCACGCGAACCCTTGCCTTTACAGATTGTGGGAGAGACACACATTGCAGGTTTGGAGTGTGTAATGACAAAGATGGCAAATTTGTCATCTATTGAAAGTGTCGAGACCCCCGATGCCACTGCTGTATCGTTCCGCGTTGGTACGACCGAATATGCTGTACCACTTGGTTCTCTGATAGACAAAGACGCAGAGATTGCTAAAATGCGCGAAGAACTTGCTTATCACGAGAAATTCTTGAAGAGTGTAGAAGCCAAGTTGAACAACCCCAACTTTGTGAGTAAAGCACCCGAGAAGATTATTGCAATAGAGCGTAAGAAACAGTCGGATGCAAAAGAAAAAATTGCTATGCTTACCGAAAGTATCGAAAAACTGTCGAAATAAGTTATAAGATGGAAAACAAAAATCTTAAAATTGTTCTATCGGTTATTACCGCTATTCTGCTATGTATTGCTATTGCATTGAGTGTAATGCTATTTAACAGTAAAAAGCAGAATGAGGAGATGCAGGAACTGTTTGCAATAGAAAAGGAGGAACTGGAGAGTGAGTATGCCACATTTGCGACTCAGTACGACGAATTAAAAATACGAATCACCAACGACTCTTTACAAGCCAAACTGGACCAAGAGAAATTGCGCACACAGCAACTATTGGAAGAGTTAAAGCAGACAAAAGCAACCGACGCAGCCGAAATAACCCGTTTAAAGAAAGAACTGAAAACGGTACGTGCCGTAATGCGCAGTTATGTAATTCAAATAGATTCTCTTAACAAGATAAACGAGAAACTATCGAAAGAGAACAAGCAGGTTAAAGCACGTTACAAAGAGGCATCGAAAACCATTTCGACACTGAACGAAGAGAAAGAAGCACTGACCGAAAAGGTTGAATTGGCTTCGCAACTCAATGCGATAGGCATAAACATGATTGCCGCAAAAAAGAGTGGAAACAAAGTTCGCAAAATCAAAAATGCAAAGAAACTTGTTATAAACTTTACCATTGCCAAGAATATTACTGCAACAACAGGAGAAAAGACTGTTTATGTACGCATTACTGCTCCCGACGGTAATATATTGACAAAGGATGCAAGCAACCTCTTTGCATACGAGAACCGCGAAATAAACTACTCTATTAAGAAATACATAGAGTACACCGGTGAAGAGCAACCGGTAACGGTATATTGGGATGTAGAGGAGTTCTTGCAGGGAGGAAGATACCGTGTACACATATTTGCCGATGGCTGTATGATTGGTTACAACGACTTCGAACTGAAATAGAACGGTACGAAAGAGAAAAGTAACTCGTATGATGGTATTCCTCATACGAGTTACTTTTTTTATACCGTACCTATGAGAAGATTTCTACTCTTTACAACAATGGTAGTAGTTGTTGCTATAACAAATGCACAACAATGGCTTACACTCGACAGTTGTCGGACACTTGCACTACGCAACAACAAACAGATTGAGATTGCCCGAAAAAAGATTGATGCCACACACTACGAGCGTAAAGCGGCATTCAGCAACTACCTGCCTAAATTATCGGCAACAGGTATATACCTGCATAACAATAAACAGACGTCGTTGCTCGATAATGCACAGGAAACAACATTGCAGAATTTGGGAGCAATACTCCCGGGTAACACCGAGATTTCCACACTTTTAAATACTTTAGGTACATCCATAACCAACGCACTCACACTCGACACACGTAACATATATATTGCTGCACTATCACTTGCACAACCTCTGTTTATGGGAGGTAAAATAGTTGCATACAATAAAATTGCACGATATGCCGAAGAGATTTCACATAATACACTCGACATAACAATACAAGAAACAATAGTTGCAGTAGAGCAAGCCTACTGGCAGGTTGTATCACTATCGAGCAAATTGCGTCTTGCCGACAGTTTCGTTTCATTGATAAAAAGATTGTACACCGACATTGATAAGATGAAGAGACAAGGTGTTGCAACCGAAGCCGACCTGTTATCGGTAAGTGTACGACTGAACGAGGCAGAGATTGCAAAATTACAAGCCGAGAACGGAGTATCGTTGGCACGTATGTTGCTATGCCAAATATGCGGATTACCGGTAGATAGCAAGCCCATTCTTGCCGACGAAGAGCAGATAGAGATTTCTGTAAATAGAGAAAACATAGAGTATGAGGCATGCTCTGCCCTGCAAAACAGACGCGAGATAAAGAACCTTGAACTGCTAACGAGTATCTGCCGACAAGAGACAAAAATTGCACGTTCGGAATACCTGCCACAAATTGCGCTTATAGGAAATATTATAGTAAGCAACCCCAATATAGTAAATGGCTTTCAGAACAAATTCCGAGGAACATGGAACATTGGCGTTGAACTAAAGATTCCACTATGGAACTGGGGTGAAGGTTACTACAAAGTAAAAAAAACAAAGACAGAAGAGGTTATAGCAAATTATACACTTGCAGATGTTCGGGAAAAGATAGAACTGCAGGTACATAGTTCGCAACAACAATACGAAGAGGCTGAAAAGCGCATGATACTTGCACAAAGCAATATTAACAAAGCCGAAGAGAACCTACGTAATGCAAATATCGCATTTGCCGAAGGAGTAAGCACCAGCGAAGAGGTTCTCGAAGCACAAACTGCATGGCTACAAGCACATTCCGCTAAGATAGATGCTCAAATCGATGTCATTCTTACGAATCTATATTTGCAAAAAGCACTTGGAATATTAAAACCATAAATATTTTTAGAGATATGCAGAAGGAGGAACGTAACATTGTTATTACTGTTATAATATTGGTTATTATAATAGCAACGGTGGCTGTAATTGGAGAGATTACTCTGGGTAAGAGCAACGATATAATCCAAGGCGAAGCAGAGGCGACAGAATTTAGAGTTTCGAGTAAAGTACCCGGCCGCATATTACATCTTTTTGTAAAAGAGGGCGATACAGTCCATGTCGGAGATACA
This sequence comes from uncultured Bacteroidaceae bacterium, assembly GCA_964512955.1. GTDB lineage: Bacteria > Bacteroidota > Bacteroidia > Bacteroidales > Bacteroidaceae > HGM04593. The sequence continues at coordinate 4,837 of CAZEKX010000052.1, read as the reverse complement.
GTTGTTACCATAGAGGCACCCGATGTAACAGCAAAACTTGTTCAGGCAAAGGCTCTTGAGGAAGCAGCATTAGCCATGAGCGAGAAGGTTCAACAGGGAGCAAGACCCGAACAGAGACAGGCTGCGTACGAAATGTGGCAAAAGGCAAAAGCAGGTTTGGACATAGCAAAAAGATCGTTTGAACGAATAAAGAACCTTTACGACGAAGGAGTTACCACAGCACAGAAACGCGATGAAGCCGAAGCGGCATACAATGCAGCACTGGCTACAGAACGCGCAGCAAAGGCGGAATATGAATTGTCGGTAAACGGTGCCGAGATAGAAGATAAAGAGATGGCTGCAGCCAAATACCGTCAGGCACAAGGTGCAGTAGAGGAGGTTGATTCATACATAAATGAAATGGCATTGACAGCCGTACACGATGGCGAGGTGAGCAATATATTTCCCAGTGTTGGAGAATTGGTTGGCTCCGGAGCCCCAATAATGAGTATTGCGTATCTCGATGATTTATGGATAAGTTTCAATATTCGCGAAGATTATATGAAGGATTATAATATTGGCAACAAAACTACTGCCTACATACCGGCATTGGACAAAAATATAGAGGTTGAAGTATACTATATGAAGGACTTGGGAACCTACGCAGTATGGCGTGCCACTAAAACAACCGGAGAATACGATATAAAAACATTCGAAGTACGGGCGCGCCCTACAACACAGGTCGAGGGATTACGTCCCGGCATGTCGGTTCTAATTAAAAAAGAGTAATATGAAACACCGGCAAACAAAAAGAAACAACTCTCTTAAAACAGTTTTCAACAGAGAGTTAAAGATTCTGTTTTCGCGACCACTATATATATTCTGTTGTGTTATAGCACCGCTGGGTACGTTTATACTGTTTGCTACGCTTATGAACGAAGGATTACCGACCGAACTGCCGGTGGCTGTGGTAGATGCCGACAACACCGCAACCACACGTAGTATCACACGTAACCTCGATGCACTGCAACAGATAGATATTGTTGCACGCTATGCCGATATTGGCAGAGCAACCAAAGCCATGCGACACGGAGAGATATACTCATTCTACTATTTTCCAAACGGTACAACAGACAAACTTATGTCGAACGAGCAACCCACTGTTTCATTCTACATAAACTACTGTTATCTTGTAGCCGGTTCCCTAACCTATCGCGACATGTATATAACATCGTTACTGGCTAATGCTGCGGTGGGACGTGCCACTCTCCTTGCCAAAGGAGCAACCGAACAACAGGCAACAGAATTCCTACAACCCATTGTAATAGAGACACATGCCATTGGCAACCCTTGGCTTAACTATGCTATCTATCTGAACAACACACTCTACCCCGGTGTGTTATCGTTACTCATATTTTTGCTAACTACATACAGTATCACATCCGAAATAAAATTCGGCAGTGCTAAAGAGTGGTTAAAATATGCCAACGACAATATTACCGTAGCAATTCTCGGTAAACTACTGCCACAAACAATTTTATTTTCTTTAATGGCAATATTCTACAGCCTGTTTCTGTATAAGTTTCTGCACTTTCCCATTCACGATGGTATTTACAGTATGATTGTGGCATCGTTACTAATGGTTATAGCCTCGCAAGGGTTCGGAATATTTCTTGCGGCACTGTTACCGTCGCCACGTTGGGCAATGAGTCTTGCATCGCTTTGGGGCGTTGTTTCATTTTCCATTTCGGGTTTCTCGTTCCCAATAGAGGGTATGAGCGGAGCAATACAGATGGTAACCAATATGTTTCCACTGCGACACTACTTCATGATATATTGCAACCAAGCACTGCTTGGCTACCCTATAGGTGAAGCAGCAATTCACTACATGGCACTTATGCTGTTTTGTTTGTTGCCACTGTTTACTCTGCCACGACTAAAAAATGCATTAAAGAGTTATACATATATTGAATAAAAAGAGTATGAAGAGTATTTTCGGCATATACATAGAAGAGTTGCAACGAAGTGTAAAGGACCTTGGTGTAATGGTATTTTTTGTATTGGTTCCGTTGGGATACCCACTGCTCTACACATATATATACTCGCAAGAGGTGGTACACGACATACCGGTTGCAGTATGCGACCTTTCGAACAGCAATACAAGTCGTGAATTCTTACAGAAATGCAATGCTACACCCGAGATTGCCATTATTGCACATTGCACCAATATGCTATCGGCACGTGAACAAATGAAAGAGGAGAAGGCTAAAGGTATAATATTCATACCCGAAGATTTCTCAAACAACCTGTACAATGAGAAACAGGCACATGTAAGTATCTATTGCAGCATGGCAAGTCTGTTCTACTACAAGGCGTTACTGGTAGCGTGTACCGAGGTAAGCCTTGCCATGAATAAAGAGATTCAGATAAAAAGATTAGGCGGAATGACACAAGCCGAAAGCGAGATATACAGTACACCGCTAAATTACAAGGCTGTAGGTATTGCCAATTCCACTGTTGGATTTGCCAATTTCATTATTCCCGCAATATTGGTTCTGATACTGCAACAGACTCTGTTATTGGGAGTAGGTATGCGCATGGGAACAGACCACGAACGCAACATGCAACCAATAGTACATGGTACAGCATCTGCGTTATCCTGTACAATAGGGAAAGGAGGAGCCTACTTAACAATATACATACCTGTTACTGCATATATACTATGCGTTGTACCTGCCCTGTTCGGACTATCTCAACTAAGCAAACCTCAAACATTGGCAATATTCATGCTACCCTACCTTACTGCATGCATATTTTTTGCCATGACGTTGGGACGATTTGTCCGCAACCGCGAAACAAGCATATTGCTTTTTGTTTTCACATCTATACCCTTTCTTTTTTTATCGGGTATATCGTGGCCCGCCAGTTCAATACCTATGTTTTGGAAAACAGTATCTTACATACTACCATCTACACCCGGAATAAATGGTTTTGTAAGCATTAACGAAACCGGTGCAACACTCTCCGATGTACTATTCGAATATCATCTGCTTTGGATACAGACAACACTCTATTTTATAACAGCAACCATTGTTACCCCAAAAAGTAACAAACTTAGAACAACTTCTAAATAAAAAACAGAGATATATGAAAATAAGGGATAAAAACAGCAGTACAGATAAGGTAAAGATAAAAATAAAGTGTTATTTTTGCAGAAGATATATCTTTTGCAAAAGTAAAATATAATAATGAAAAGAATACTTGTAACCGGAGGTGCCGGTTTCATTGGTTCCCACTTGTGTGAGCGTCTGCTCAATGAAGGGAACGATGTGATATGCCTCGACAACTACTTCACAGGTAGCAAGGACAACATACGTCATCTCATAGGCAACGACCATTTCGAATTGGTACGTCACGACGTAACAAAACCCTACACCGCCGAAGTAGATGAGATATATAATCTTGCATGTCCGGCATCGCCCATCCACTATCAATACGACCCGGTAAAGACAATACAAACCTGCGTAATAGGTTCCATGAACATGCTTGGGTTGGCAAAGTTGGTTAGAGCAAAAATTCTGCAAGCATCCACAAGCGAGGTTTACGGCGATCCCAATATACATCCACAGATAGAGGGATATTGGGGAAATGTAAATCCAATAGGAATACGTTCGTGCTACGACGAAGGAAAGCGTTGCGCCGAAACCCTATTCATGGATTATCACAGACAGAACAATATTAAAATAAAGATTGTACGTATATTCAACACCTATGGTCCACGCATGAGCATGAACGATGGGCGTGTTGTTTCAAACTTTATAGTACAGGCTTTGCGTGGCGAAGATATCACAATCTATGGCGACGGTCAACAGACACGCAGTTTTCAGTATGTCGATGACCTTGTAGAAGGAATGATACGTATGATGAATACCGGCGATGAATTTACCGGACCTGTAAATATCGGTAATCCCGGTGAGTTTACCATGCTCGAATTGGCAAACAAGGTTATAGAACTGACAGAGTCGAAATCGAAGATTGTTTTTCAACCGTTGCCACAAGACGACCCACGCCAAAGAAAGCCGGACATATCGCTTGCTAACCGTGAATTAAACGGTTGGAAGCCCGAGATTAAGTTAGAAGAGGGATTGAAAAGAACAATCGACTACTTCAAGAAATTGGTTTAAGAAAATAGAACAAATACATATAAAACAATGAACATATTAGAACTTAGCGAACAAGAGATTGTGCGTCGCGAAGCACTTAATGAGTTGCGCAACATGGGCATAGAAGCATACCCTGCTGCGGAGTACCCTACAAATGCATTCTCGGTAGATATTCTTAACGAATTCAAAGACGAAGAAGAGCCACGTAAAGTGTGTATTGCCGGACGTATGATGAGCCGTCGTGTTATGGGAAAAGCATCGTTCATAGAGTTACAAGACTCAAAAGGACGTATTCAGGTATATATAACACGTGATGACCTATGCCCCGGTGAGAATAAAGATTTATACAATGTATTGTTCAAACGTCTGTTGGACATTGGCGACTTTGTCGGAATAAAAGGTTTTGTATTCCGTACACAAACCGGTGAAATAACAGTTCATGCACAGGAACTGACACTTCTCTCAAAGAGTATTCGTCCGTTGCCAATAGTAAAATACAAAGACGGAGTGGCATACGACAAGTTCGAAGACCCCGAACTCCGCTATCGTCAGCGTTATGTCGATCTTGTAGTAAATGAAGATGTAAAGAACATATTCATCAAACGTAGTAAGGTATACACATCTATGCGTGAATATTTCAATACAAAAGGCTACATGGAGGTTGAGACCCCCGTTTTGCAGTCTATCCCCGGTGG